>NZ_JAOUSE010000003.1:0-141900 GCF_025660415.1 Pallidibacillus thermolactis | reverse complement strand
TCAACTACTGTTTGTTTAAATTCTTGATTATACCGTTTTTGACTCATGATTCGGACACAACCTTTCGTTAGTTTAATATTAATGACTTAACCAAGTTGTGTCCATAAATCTATACTACATCTAGGTGTTCATTTAATTGAGAAACTCAATACTGATAAATATAAAATGGCACTTAAGGAAAAAGTTACGTTCTATAATGAATTGGAACTAAATAGATATGTACACAATCTGATTAAAAAAGGCGAATATATAATACAAAAGTATATCGAGTCTAGAACAAAAGAGAATCAACCTTTTGACATAAGAGTACACTTGGTGAAAGATGGCAAAGGTAAATGGTCCTTTGCTAAAATTTATCCAAGAATAGGGTTTAATTACGGGACGATTACTATTACAAGAAAAGGTGGCTATGTAGGAAATATCACAGGTTTTTTACAAAGAAATTTTCCAGATGTAGAAACTAATATTTTAATAAATAGAATAAAAGATTTGTCTATAAAGTTGATAGTACAGTTTGAAAGATTATATGAGGAAAATTTAAGTGAAGCTGGTTTAGATTTTGCAATAGATAATAAAGATGCATCACCTTACTTAATTGAGATTAATGTGAATAAACCTGGTATTATATATTATGAATTTGAAGTTGCCAGAAATCTAATCCAATACTCAAAATATCTTGCATTACAAAATAAAAAGTCTGGATATTGATTAGTAGTAGATCACTTATTAAACTTAAGTATATTTAATTAATTTCAGAAGTTGAAAAGCTATTAAATGTAGGATTACTGATATTTATTTTATGGAAAAGGTGATAATTTGATAAGATAGATATTTGATCTACATTTCTTCTAGCTATAAAGGCTTTAAATTTTTAAAACTGTTTTACTCACCACTCATACAGTGGTGGGTTTTTTTATGATTTTCAATCTAGTTTTATGGGTTAAAAGCTTGCTTCGGTCAAGGTTTGTGAATAGATCGGATGACTGTCAGGTGTGAAAAAGTCTATCATTTTATTTTAAATATATTTTCGATTTTTATTTTTTTCTTTCAATTTTTTTGAAAAATATTTATAATAAAAACATAAAGCGCTATCATTACTGAGTGAACAAAAGATCAGCAAAGGGGGAATGATCGTGAAAGTAGGGTTTATTGGGTTAGGTATAATGGGAAAACCGATGTCTATAAATTTAATTCAGGCAGGATTTGATACATATGTGTCTGATATTAATATGAAAGCTGTTGAGGAAGTTGCAGCGTATGGAGGTACACCCTGTAAAACGAATAAAGAAATAGCAGAAAAATGTGATGTGATTATTACGATGCTTCCGACAGCTCAACATGTAGAAAAAGTCTTATTTGGTGAAGATGGCATTGCTCAAAACGGAAATCCGAATACGATTGTAATCGATATGAGTTCCGTTTCTCCGGAAGATTCCAGATTATTTGCTAATCGATTAAAAGAATACAATATGCGTTTTTTAGATGCGCCTGTTAGCGGCGGTGAACCTATGGCTATTGATGGGACTTTATCTATCATGGTCGGTGGAGAAGAAGACGTATTTAACGAAGTGCTTTCAATATTCCAAGCTATGGGAAAAAGTATTGTAAATGTAGGTGGCCATGGTACTGGTTCAGCTGCCAAATTAGCAAACCAAATTATGGTTAGTATTCATTTAGCCGCCTTATCAGAAGCTTGTGTATTTGCAAGTAAATCTGGTATTCAGTTGAACAAATTGTATGAGGCCATCCATAGTGGCTTAGCAGGTAGTGCTGTAATGGATGCGAAAATGCCAAAAATTATAGAAAGAGATTTTGAACCTGGTGGACGTATTGAAATTAATTTTAAAGATTTAAACAATGTTCAATCTGCAGCCAATGCGCTTGGTGTTCCATTACCGGTTACACATTTGGTAAAAGAAATATTTAGTTCTGAAATTGCGAATGGTCATGCGAAAAAGGATCATTCTCATATCATTAACTACTTTGAAAGAATGGCAAACCATCGAGTACAAAGACCGAATAATTCGACTTATAAATCAAGTGCCAATGTTTGAAATTACTATCTTTATATAAATATAGGAGGTTATACGATGGAGATTAAGTTTGGATGTCATGGATCAACTTGGGTTTTGGATTATGATATTGAAAAAGATATCATGGATACGATTATGGACAATATTAAAAATGCAGGATTCACAGGGTTAGATATGCAAGTGGCGTTACTTGGAAAATACAGAAATGATCCAAAACGATTTAAAGAGGAGCTTGATAAACGAGGATTACAATTGGCCGCGCTTACGCTACCAATGAGTTTTATCGGAGGAGAGGAAACACCAGAAGAAAGAGAGCTAGCAGACTATTTTATTGATTATCTAAAACATTTCCCTGGTGCTAAATTGAATGTCCCTTCACGGGTCGGACCAAATCGGAAGGATCTACTGCAAAGACAAAAGGAAATCATTTCCGGTGCTAATCAATTAGGAAAACGTGCATATGAAAATGGAATTATTGCATGTATTCATCCAATTTCTTACGAAAATTCTTATTTTCGATTTAAAGAAGATTACGAGGTTCTTTTTGACGGACTAGATTCAAAATATATGGGATATACCCCTGATGTAGGACATATTATTTTTGGTGGAATGGATCCAGTTCAAATTTTCAAAGATTATTTGCCATTTATAAAACATGTACACTTTAAAGATGCATCTGTAAACCGCGAATGGAAAAAGATGGGCGAAGGGGATATTGATTTTGCTGGATGTGTCCAAGTTCTAGTAGAAAGCGGATATAATGGTTGGATTATTGTTGAAGAAGAAACACCTGAAGCTCAAAGTAATACAGAAAAAGTAATTATGGATATTAAACATTATATTGATCAAAATATACAGCCTATTATCAATCGTGCAAAGGCAATGCAGTAATTGATTCTATCAGAATATTTTTAAATTTGGAGGGGTTCGCATGAAAAAATTAGTGAATAATCCATCAAATGTTGTAGAAGAAATGCTAGATGGATATGTAAAAGCTCATTCAAATTATGTGAGGCGACTAGAAGAAAATGATCGAGTTGTAGTCACCTCAAGAAAAACCGCTGATAATAAGGTTGGGATTGTCATTGGTGGCGGATCTGGACATGAGCCTGCATTTTTAGGGTATGTTGGTGATGGGATGGCAGATGGAGTGGCAATTGGTAATATTTTTGCATCACCACCACCTGCACCAATCTTAGAAGCAACAAAAGCGGTAGATAAGGGGGCTGGAGTTCTCTATATATTTGGAAATTATGCTGGAGACAATATGAACTTTGGCATGGCTGCTGAATTGGCCGAAATGGAAGGTATTAAAGTGGAAAAGGTTATTATTTCGGACGATGTTGCCTCTGCTCCAAAAGAAGAAAAAGAAAAGCGGCGTGGAATTGCTGGCGAATTCTTTGTATTTAAAGCAGCGGGTGCGGCAGCAGACAAAGGTTATCCGTTAGAAGATGTTGCTCGTGTTGCAAGAAAGACCAATGAGCAAACAAGATCCATGGGGGTTGGACTAAGCCCATGTTCCTTACCACAAACAGGTAAACCTAGCTTTGAAATTGGAGAAGATGAAATGGAATTAGGGCTAGGGCATCATGGCGAACCTGGAATTAAAAGGGTCCCTTTAGATACTGCAGATAATGTAGCGGATGTCCTTCTTTCTTACATTTTTGAAGATATAAAGCTTGATCAAGGTGATGAAGTCGCGGTATTGGTGAATGGGTTAGGTTCCACACCATTAATGGAACAATATATTGTGTTTAGAAGAGTAGAAGAAGTATTAAAAGAAAGAGGAATTCGGATTTATCGTTCCTATGTTGGTGATTATATTACATCATTGGAGATGGGCGGTTTATCTATCACTCTTACAAAACTCGATGATGAATTAAAAGAACTAATCGATCATCCAGTAAATTGTCCAAGATTTACTCAAAAGTAAGGGGGATTATTTATGGAGATTACAGCAAAGGACCTCGTTCAGTATTTCTACTCTGTTGTAGATGTCATTGAAAAAGAAAAAGACTATTTATCAGAGCTTGATAGACATCTAGGTGATGGTGATCACGGTGTTACAATGTCAATTGGTTTTCAAAGTGTGAAAGAAAAATTAGATGTCGATTTAGCCAATGAAACCGATTGTGGAAAAATTAGCACAACAGTAGGGATGACCTTCCTAAATGCTGTTGGCTCTTCTGTAGGTCCATTATATGCAACAGGGTTTATGAGAGGCGGAATGGTTGTTAAAGGAAAAGAAGTATTAAATGATGAAAATTTAACTGAATATTGGATTGCTTTTGTCAAAGGTGTAAAAGAGCGGGGACAAGCCAATGTAGGAGAAAAGACAATGATCGATACATTGGAACCATTTGGAAAAGCTTTACAAGAAATCTTTACGTCTACTAATAATTTTAAAAAGGCATTTCATAAAGCCTTACAAGCAGCAAAAGAAGGAATGGAATCTACAAAAGAACTTTTATCCAAAAAAGGTAGATCAAGTCGATTAGGTGAAAGATCAAAAGGGGCTCAAGATCCTGGTGCAACATCAGCGTATTTCATTATTAAAACATTTGAAAAAATATTATAGTTGTTTCATATATTGTGTTTCGTTTTCATGGTGTCCAATATCACAATTATTCGATTGGGCACCATACTTATTTAAGTAAAAAAGAATTGATTACGAATCCTTTACATTTAATAATAAAATTTTATATTTATTTTCAAACGATAATTGATAGATTAAAAAACATATAAAACGAAAATAAACAACATTAGTTTTTGTTGACAAATCGAAACTAAATGATAAAATTTAATTGTAAGCGATAAAAATTCTAAAAATTTAAAACTATCAATTTACCATGGGTTTTTAGATGGAACTAGTATGTAAGATTAATAGGGCTTTATTTTTTTGAAAGAATTCAAAGCGCTTACATAAAGAGTCAAGGAGGGCGAGAATATGTTCAATCAAGAAAAATTATCCATTGTGGGTGCCGGATTAATGGGTCACACGATTGCGTTTACAGCGGCTTGGGCCGGGATGAATGTGAAAGTTTGGGGAATGAATGAAGAAGATATCAATCGTGCAAAAGAAGGAATGAATCAAAAGTTAAAAGCTCTACTTGATTATGAGGTTTTAAATCAAACAGATAAAGAACGTATCCTTCGTTCAATCACCTTTTCCGTGTCATTAGAAGATGTTGTGTCTGAGGCGACATTTGTTATTGAAGCTATTCCTGAAGATCTCCAATTGAAACAACACTATTTTAAGAAATTAGAAGGATTGGTTTCTGAACAAACAATTTTGTCAAGTAACACCTCTGGACTAAGTGCAACTGAAATTGCCAATCAAACAGAAAAACCAGAACGATGTGTCGTTACACACTTTTGGTTACCTGCACATTTAATGCCGTTAGTCGAAGTTGTTCGTGGAAAACATACTTCTGATGAAACGATTGAGCGCGCATTTTCTTTATTAAAAGCAATGAATAAAAAACCAATTCTTGTGAAAAAGGATGTATTAGGTCAAGTTGGTAACCGTCTACAATATGCCATATTTAGAGAAGCACAATACCTTTTGGAAGAAGGTATAGCCTCTATGGAAGATATTGATGCTGCCATTCGCTATAGTCTTGGTAGAAGATTTGGTGTCACAGGTCCATTTATGACAATGGATATGGGCGGGCTTAATACAAATGCTTCCATAACTTCTTATTTATTTAAAGATTTATCTGATCGTAAGGAAATCTTCCCTCGCATGAAAGAATTAGTTGAAAATGGTCATTTCGGTCCTAAGACGGGTAAAGGATTTTATGATTGGACACCAGAGTTTGTTGAACAAATGGAACAAGAAAGAGAAAAGGAATTAATTCGTTGGTTGAAACAAGATTTAGAAGAATTAAAGGTAAATCGATAACACCATATTTAGAATGGGCTCTACATAACTATAAATCTATTCAATTTTTTAAATAAAAAATGACATGTAATATCAAATTCAACGTGATATTACATGTCCAAATAATGAAAAATAAGCATTCTACGATGAAAGTATACCATTATAACGAAGTTTGGTAAAGGGAGCCCTCTAAACTTACATTTTTGGGAGGGGTAGTAGTGGATAGTTCTTTGCTAATATTAGTCGCTGTTTTAGGGATATTTGCTTTACTATTTTTAGTAATGAAATCTAAACTTCAAGCATTTATAGCATTAATTTTAGTTAGTTTGTTAATGGGATTACTTGTTGGGATGTCACCGGAAGAAATTATTGAAACCTTTGACAAAGGAATGGGTGAAACGGTTGCCTTTATCTCCATTGTGATTGGATTAGGTGCGATGTTTGGTGAGATCCTGAGAGTTTCCGGAGGTGCAGAACGCCTAGCATTAACTTTACTAGATAAATTTGGTGAAAAAAGAGCCCCTTGGGCATTAGGTCTTGCCGGCTTAATTATTTCCATTCCTATTTTCCTTGATGTAGCTTTGGTTATTCTAATGCCTATTTTATACGCATTAGCTAAGAAATCGAAAAAATCGTTATTATTATACGGTATTCCATTACTAAGTGGTCTTCTTGTTGCTCATGCCATGATTCCACCAACACCAGGTCCACTTGGTGCTGCATCTATTCTTAATGCTGAATTAGGATGGGTCATCTTATTTAGTTTACTCGTAGGTATTCCAATCATGATTATAGGTGGTCCGCTTTTTGGAAGCTTTATTGCCAATAAAATTTTCATTCCGGTACCGATATCGGATGAGGAAACGAAAGCCGTTTTATCGGAGGAAGCTAAATTAAAACAACAACAGAAAGAATTACCAGGTTTTTGGAGTGTTCTTCTCATTATTTTACTACCATTAGTGTTAATCTTATTGAATACACTTGCACCACTTGTACTCGAAGAAGGGTCATTTGTCAGAGATGCTTTCGTCTTTATTGGACATCCGTACGTTGCATTAACCATTACAACATTATTAACGGCCTATATTTTTGGAGCAAAACGCGGGTTTACGAAAGATGATATTCAAGAAATCACAACAAAAGCACTGGAGCCTGCAGGTATTATTATCCTGATTACAGGTGCTGGCGGTATTTTCGGTGAAATGTTAGTTGCTTCAGGTATTGGGGATGTGCTTGTCGATATAATGAAAGAGGTTAATTTACCTTTAATCATATTTGCGTACTTAACAGCTGTATTACTTCGACTTGCCATCGGATCGGTTACAGTAGCGATGATCACGACGTCCAGTATCGTTGCCCCTCTTGCTAGCGCGTTAGAATATAGTGGTCCAGCTCTAGGTATCCTTGTCATTACAATCGCTTCAGGTGCGGTCATAGCCTCCCATGTAAACGATTCCGGATTCTGGATGGTAAACCGTTATTTCGGGATGAGTGTTCAAGATACATTGAAATCTTGGACTGCTATGTCCACCATTATTTCCGTAGTAGGATTTATCTTATGTTTGATTTTAAGTTTCATATTTATTTAATACATTCATCGTAGCTCTATGTCATCCGCATGGAGCTATTATTGTAAGTTTATTGAATTTGTTAAGGGAGAGTGAGCAAGATGAGCACGCCATTTATACCAAGTTTGTTGTTAGCGGAAACCTATTTTCCAATTAAAGAGGAGAGGGGATTTGCCGCAGACGTTATTGAACGATCTGTTGCAGAAGGATTCTATCAATCTTTTGAAATTGGTGATATAAAGGATCGGGAAGAAAGAAAAAGAATTTGGAATTTAAAGGAAAATAATCATGTAGTCATTACGGAATGGTTTACATATTTAATCGATCGAGAACAGTTGAATGTTTCTTCGTTAGATCCCAAATTGAGAAAGAAGACTGTACAAAGATTGAAAGAAGAAACCGCTTTGGCTGCAGAATGTGGTGCTTCTAATATTGCGTTTGTTACAGGTCCTGATCCAGGTGCGGAACGAAGACAAGAAGGAATGAATGTATTAGTTGAAAGTCTTTGTGAAATCTGTGAAGAAGCACAAAAATACAATATGACTGTACTAGTTGAACATTTAGATCGAATCGCACATAAAAAGCGAATTCTTGGTCCGATTGATGAAACCGTTCAAGTACTCCGAAAAGTCAGAGAAAATTATTCAAATATAGGGATTGCCTTTGATACAGCCCACGCCGCTTTAAATGGTGAAGATATCATAGATGCAATTCAATTAGGGAAGGACTTTGTACAGCAAATTCATTTTTCAAATGCTGTCCTTGATCCGGCCAGTCCATTATATGGAGATCATCATATGGCCATCGGTGAACCGGGATTTTTGACGAAAGATAAGATCCAAGAAATATTAGTGGAAGTGGAAAAAATGGGGCTTTGTTCTGAGAACGGGTTGCGTGTCGCCATCGAGGCACGAACACAAAATAAAAAAGCTCTTGATGAAAGTGTAAAACATACACGGTATGTATTGGAATATGCATTACAAGCAACAGGCACTAAGTATTAAATGACTGTTTAGATTGAATTTAACATACGTAATGTTGGAGGGATTACATGAAAGTCGTCATAACAGATTGGGATTTTGAAAATTTATTTTATGAAGAAAAAGTGTTTATGAACTATCCAGAAATTGAATTCGTTTCAGGAAAGTGTCGAACTGAAGACGAAGTGCTGGAACTTTGTCATGATGCAGATGCTATTATAAATCAATATGCCCCAATCACAAGAAGGGTGATTGAATCTTTAACAAATTGTAAAGTGATCGCACGTTATGGTGTAGGTGTTGATACGATTGATTTGAAAGCTGCAACTGAAATGGGGATCGCGGTTGGAAATGTTCCAGATTACGGTATTGATGAAGTTTCTGACCATGCGCTATCTTTAATACTTAATGTTTTACGAAAAGTCTCCTATATAAACAATAAAGTGAAACAAGGAATATGGGATCTGAATTTAACGAAACCGGTTCATCGATTGAATGAAACAACAATCGGTCTAGTCGGTTTCGGTAATATTCCAAGAGCGCTAAATGAAAAATTACAGTCATTAAAAATGAATGTTATCGTTTCAGATCCATATGTTTCAGATGAAATAATGATTGAAAGAAATGCGGAACCCGTTTCATTAGAGGAATTATGTAGACGAGCAGATATTATTTCTGTTCATGCTCCACTTACCGATTCAACAAAAGGGATGATTGGAAAAGCACAATTTGAGTTAATGAAAGATGGAGTGAAAATTGTGAATACGGCAAGAGGTCCAGTCATTGATGAAGCGGCCTTAATCGATGCTTTAAAGCGTGGCAAAGTTTCTACTGCAGCATTAGATGTCCTTGAAAACGAGCCGATATCGGTAGACCATCCATTTTTAAAGATGGAGCAAGTCGTTTTGACACCACATATGGCTGGTTATTCTGAGGAAGCCTATGCTGAATTAAGAACAAAAACAGCCCTGGCCGTTGTGGATGTTCTCATTTATGGACAAATCCCAAGGAAACTAGTGAATCAAGAGGTTATAAATAAAATAACTTTAAAACCATTTACAAAGGATAGCCATTATCAATCTCAAAATTATAAAGCTTTGGCAAAAGAACAAAGGACAGCAAAATCATTTTAAAATATGCTAGATCGAAAATGAAATCAGTAGTCAGAACATATTGGAGGTTTTTGAAGATGGATGAACAAAACTTCCATATTATTCCGTCTATAACTAATTTAAAAATGTTAGAAACTGCATTAGATTTGAATCATGAATATATTATTTTGTCTGAATCACATATTGGCAAAGTTGGGATCTTTTGCTTTTTATTGACAGAAAATTAGGATTTGTAAAACATCATTTAAAACTTGAAAGGGGGGATACGGAAGAAAAAGCTTTCTAGAATCATAGCAAACATAACAGAAAATGAAACGATTGGTCAATGGTTAACTAAATAAAGATAAAGAGGTGAATAAAAGATGAGTATGAGTTCGGTACCATTATCAACAGGAACACAACCAAAAGGAAAACTCCGTTACACCGTCGTGATTTGGTTATTAATCGGGGGAATGATTAACTATATTGACCGTTCAATCTTGTCTATTGCTGCACCAGAAATGATGAATGACTTAAATTTCACAGCAACCGATATAGGTCTATTAGGAACAGCTTTTTCTTGGGCTTATGCTTTAGGTCAATTACCATCAGGCTGGTTAATCGATCAATTTGGCCCAAAGAAAATTTTCGGTATTGGGATTATGATCTGGAGTTTCGCAACGTTTGCAGCAGGAATCGTAAGCGTACTTTGGCTGTTTATATTGCTGAGAATTTTGCTTGGAATAGGAGAGGCGCCTTGTTTTCCATCTGCTGCCAAAATTACGAGTAAATGGTATCCAAAAAAGGAACGTGGATTTATTTCAGGGATTTGGGACTCGTCATCGAAATGGGGACCAGCATTAGCACCACCCATTCTCGTATTGATTATGGCCACTTTCGGTTGGAGAGAATTATTTTACTTTGCAGGAATAGTCGGTATTATATTTGGCGGGATATTTTTAAAGTTTTATAATGATCCGGAAAAGAGTAAGAAATTGACGAAAGAAGAATATGACTATATTAAACAAGATAACGAAGACTCTAATGCAGTAGAGACCTCGACTATCAGTTGGTTTTCTTTGTTTAAATATCGAAGTGTCTGGGGAATGATATTAGGGTTTTTCTGTACGATTTGGATTTGGAACATCTTTTTAGTTTTTTTACCTCTTTATCTGTTAGACCGGTTTGCCGTTTCTTTTGCAGCACTAGGTTTGTTGGCTAGTATTCCTTGGATTGGCGGGGCCTTTGGAAATATTATTAGTGGTTATGTCTCTAAAAAAATGGCAGAGTCAGGAAGGTTTACGCCTATGAAAGCGAAACAAATTATCATAAGCATTTCTGCCGTTATATCCGCAGTAACCGTGATCATGATTCCGTTTATTAACTCCATTGGTTTAACTGTAACATTAATGACGGTTGCGTTATTCTTTATTTCGTCAATCACCGGAAATGCCTGGGCATTGGCGACTGATGTGGCACCATCGTTTATGGTCGCTTCCGTTGGTTCCATTCAAAATTTCGGGGTTTATTTTGGCGGGGCATTTTCTCCTGTTGTGGCAGGAATGATCGTTGATTTAACAGGTTCTTACACATTGGCATTTATAAGTGGGGGGCTAATTGCGGGATGTGCAGCGATTTGCTATTTATTCATCGTTAAACATCCAATTCAAACACAAAACGTACAATAGTATTCTCCCATTCGGTGTTTCGTTTAGGTGAAACTAATAATAATGTATAAATTTTAAAGTGTTATAAAGGATTTTGTAAACGATTTCTAAAATATTTATATATAAAGAAATGGAGGAGGTTGTTCCATGTACGATATTGAAAAATTTAAAGGCATTGTACCACCTGTATCTACGATTTTAAAAGAAGATGGAACACTTGATAAAGATGGGATGGCTAATCTAATCGATTATTTAATTGATGCTGGCGTTAATGGTTTGTTTTTTCTAGGGACTGGTGGAGAGTTTTCACAAATGTCTGTTGATGAGAGAATGGCAATCGCAGAATATGTCACACAATATGTAGCGAAAAGAGTACCGGTATTTATTGGGACAGGTAGTGCTAATACACGTGAAGCGCTGTCATTAAGTGAGCACGCACAATCGATAGGGGCGGATGCAGTTGTTATCATTAATCCTTACTACTGGCCGTTAACGGAAGAAAACTTACTTAAACATTATGGAATGATTGCAGATGCCATTAATATTCCTATGATCCTTTATAACTTTCCGAAACTAACTGGACAGGATCTTAGTCCGCAAATGGTCCTTAAACTCGTTGAACAACATGAAAATATTATTGGCATTAAAGAAACGGTAGATTCTATTGGTCATATCCGCGATATGATTTATACTGTAAAATCAAAATATCCAAACTTTCTCGTTTATGCAGGATATGACGACCATTTATGGCCAACATTAAGTCTTGGTGGTGATGGCGCAATTAATGCGAGTGTAAATTTCGCACCTGAGATTTCAATCAGCTTATATCAATCCTTTAAAGAAAAGAATTTGAAAGAGTCATTAAACATGCATAAACGTCTAGCATTCATCCCACGCATATATAATTTAGACTCACCATTTATCAATGTAATCAAAGAGGCAACGAAACTACGAGGAATTGATGTGTCAACATATGTTCTCCCACCTGCCCAACAACTAAGTGCCGAAAATAAAGAAAAGTTAAAGGAGATTCTAGAAGAATTGCATATTTTACAGAAATCAAGTATTTAAAAATCAAAAATTTATATTTTAACCGTTTTTTTACCCAAATGAAGGTGTAACAAGTCCACAAGTAGACTTGTTACACCTTTTTATGTGCCCATTTGTAAATAACAAAAATTTTTATCTAAATTTGTTAAAAACTACTAAAACTTCTCTAATTCCTTCCGATATTATAGTTGAGTCGGTTAGGAAACACCCAGGGTGGGTGTGTAGATCATTTTCTATATGCAGAATGCAGCATAGAGAAGACTCGTCCTTTTTTGTTGGAAAACAACCAATTCCGGATTCTAACAAAGAAGGATCAAGATGAAAAAGGAAGTTCATCTAAACTAATTCAAGGAGGAAAATGAAATGAGAATTAACCACAATATTGCAGCACTTAATACGTATCGTCAATTAGGCAATGCAAACAACGCACAATTAAAATCTATGGAGAAATTATCTTCCGGTCTTCGCATCAACCGTGCAGGAGATGACGCAGCAGGTCTTGCCATCTCTGAAAAAATGCGTGGACAAATCCGCGGTTTAGACATGGCAGCGAAAAACGCTCAAGACGGAATTTCCTTAATCCAAACTGCTGAAGGTGCTTTAAACGAAACGCATGCCATTTTACAACGTATGCGTGAACTAGCAGTTCAATCTGCAAATGATACTAATACAGATGACGATCGTGCAGCATTACAAGCAGAAGTTGCAGAGTTAATCGGTGAAATCGACCGTATCTCTACAGACACAGAATTCAATACGCAAAAATTGTTAGATGGAAACTTCTCAGATAAAGTCTTTCATATCGGTGCTAACTCAGGACAAGCTATAACAATCAGTATCGGAGATATGTCTTCAACTGGATTGACAGTAAACGGTCTTGATATCTCAACACAAGAAGGTGCAGATGCGGCAGTTGATACTTTAGATGGGGCTATTAAATTAGTATCTGACGAAAGAGCAAAACTTGGTGCTAACCAAAACCGTCTAGAACACACAATCAACAACTTAAGCACATCTTCTGAAAACCTAACAGCAGCTGAATCTCGTATCCGTGATGTTGATATGGCGAAAGAGATGATGGAACAAACGAAGAATGCGATTTTAGCACAAGCTTCTCAAGCGATGCTTGCTCAAGCGAACCAATTACCACAAGGTGTACTTCAACTTCTTCGTTAATCTTCGATATGGCAGAGGGTCCTACATGGCTCTCTGTCTTTTTTGAAAAAAATGCCCCTTAAATGCCTGCCTAATACTTTCTCTGAAATAATAGGCAAGAATAAATGAATCCAATTTACATAGAGAAAGCCTACATAATTAGTCTTCTAGAAACACCAGTTCCTGCATAGTTCCCGACTATTTACAAAACATTTATAAAACATTTAACTTCCATTTATTCCCTTTAAACATTATTTTCGTATGTTGTATGTAGATGTATGTTAGGAGGGAATCAGATGGTCATAAAAGATTGGAAGAAAAAGATTGTACCACTAGCTGCAGCATCGGCGATTGCATTAGCGGGTTGTTCAGGTGCGGCTGAAAGTTCCGATGTGCCGGAGGAAACCGATGAACAAAGGAATGTAACCGAACAAACGGCTGAAAAAGATGATGCAACAAAGACTGATGAAGTAAAAAATATTATTTTCTTAATCGGTGACGGGATGGGTGTTTCCTATACTTCCGCTTATCGTTACTTAAAGGATGACCCTACCACACAATTCGTAGAAAAAACCGCTTTTGATGAATACTTAGTCGGTCAGCAAATGACCTATCCAGAAGATCCGGAGGAAAATATTACCGACTCTGCTGCTTCGGCGACATCCATGGCTAGCGGAATTAAAACGTATAACAATTCAGTAAACATTGATAATGATGGCGGGACAGAAGTGAAAACTGTTTTAGAAGCAGCGAAGGAACAAGGGAAGGCGACTGGTATCGTTTCGACATCTGAGGTGACCCATGCCACCCCGGCCAGTTATGGAGCCCATGATCCTAGTCGAAATAATCAAAATGAAATTGCCGATGATTATTTTGATGAAATGATTCATGATGAACATAAAATCGATGTCATTTTAGGAGGCGGTATAGCGTTTTTTGAACGAGAAGATCGTAATCTTGCCCAAGAGTTTCAAGATGCTGGATATAGCTATGTGAAAACCGCTGAGGAATTAAGAAAGGATCATAATGAAAAAGTGCTCGGTTTATTTGCACCGGTGGGGATGGATAAAGAACTTGATCGTCCAGATGAACAACCTTCCTTAGCGGAAATGACGAAAGAAGCAATTGAACGGTTAAATCAAATTGAAGAGGGTTTTTTCTTAATGGTAGAAGGTAGTCAAATTGATTGGGCTGGTCACGATAACGATATTGTCGGAACTATGAGTGAGATGGCAAGTTTTGAAGAGGCCTTTAAAGTCGCGATTGATTTTGCGAAAGAAGATGGACATACATTAGTCGTTGCCACTGCCGATCACTCCACTGGCGGATTTTCTTTAGCTCAAGGATCGAACTATATTTGGGATCCAGCACCCATTAAAGCAGCCAATGCAACTCCTGATTGGATGGCAGCCCAATTAGTGGATGAAGGTAAACCAATTGAAGAAGTTTTAACCATTCAAAACGTTGGTTTTGAACTAACGGACGAGGAAATTCAATCGGTTAAAGAGGCGTTACATTCAGGAGATGAAGATTTGCGAACAATTGTGGATGATGCCATTGAAAAAATTTATGATACACGTTCCAATACCGGATGGACAACAGGTGGACACACGGGAGAGGATGTGAATGTATACGCCTTCGGTCCATCCAGTGAAAAATTTGCCGGCCACCTAGATAATACCGATCAAGCAAAAATCATTTTTGAATTGATTGGTGCAAAGGTTGAGATCCATGATATTCCTGTCCAAAGTGAAAACAATGAAGAAGAATAATAGACCAATATATGGGCTGATCAATTTCGATCAGCCTTTAACTTTAAAAAGTGATTGTTTTTTCATAAAAGATCATGTTCTTCTTATTTGTCTTAAGCATGCCTTTAGAGAGGTCCCGTTTTCTCTTGTCATGAGAACCTACGTAGATGAACTGCGAACTGCCGCTGTTAAAGAAATTTAAAAGATAACAAACAAGAAAACCGTCATGTTTATGGGAGAGAGAACAGGAAGAAGTAGAGTTTCATTTAAGGTTATCAAACGTCCTGTTCCTCTCCGACTCTGGAGCTTTTTGTTGAAAACATTGTCTGTTAAATTGTCATGTTCAGATTATGCCCCGAAAAATCGTTGATAGATATTCCTCGCTTTTTTCTCTTCTTTCGTTCCATGAATCAAGGCTCTGCCGTCTTGAAATAGGACGACACGATGATTCTCTACTGTAAAGGACAATAAATAATCGTTTCCTTTTAAATCTTTCACGAGTGGACGTAAATGATTTTTAATCTCTGCAAGAGAGGTTACTTGTTTTTGTTGTGGCCGGATTTGTACCGTATTTCGCCCGCACAACACTGCTGTTTTTAATTGATTGTCCCGGGACAAAAATGGATACGTTGGGTTTTTTCCACAGGATGGACAATCCGCCTTCTTTAACTTTGTCAGATTAACCGATGAATATTGCCTTGTCCAAACATCAAAGGAAACTAATTGCTTTGACACTTCCCCTGACACTAAATATTTTAATGCTTCGGTTACTTGATAAGAAGAAACCACTTGAACTGCCGGGCTAATTACACCAACTGTATCACAGGTCATGCCGTCAGATTGAATGGCATCAAGGAGACAATGAAAACACGGTGTCTTATGTGGTACGATAGAAACCGTCGTCCCATAACTTCGGACGACAGCGCCATAAATCCACGGTATCCCATGCTTCATTGCTACATCATTCATAAAAAATCTCGTTTCAAAATTGTCAGTCGCGTCAATCATGAAGTCGACGTGTTTTACTACATCTTCATATTCAAGGGAGAAATCACCGACTATCGCTTCAATGGAAATATTGGAATTAATCGATTGTAAATGCTTTTTCGCAGCAATCGCTTTTGGTAACTGTTGTTTGACGTCTTCTTCGGTATATAATTGTTGGCGGGAAAGATTACTCCAATCAACATAATCCCGGTCAATAATCGTGATTTTACCGATGCCGGCCCGGGCCAACATTTCACTACTGGCTGAACCAAGTGCTCCTGCGCCGACAATGAGGACATGGCTATCCAGTAGCTTTTTTTGCCCTTCCTCACCAATTTCTGAAAATAACATTTGTCGTGAATAACGTTCCATTATGGTGTTAACATTCCTTCTGTCGGACTGCTTGCCTCAGCATACCATTTTTTCGGAATCCGTCCTGCTTCATATCCGAGTCTGCCCGCTTCTACAGCTAACTTCATTGCTTTTGCCATTTTTACCGGGTCTTTTGCACCCGATACGGCCGTATTTAATAATACTCCATCCGCCCCCATTTCCATCGCCAGGGCACAATCCGCCGGTGACCCGATACCTGCATCCACAATAACCGGGACATTGGCCTGTTCAATAATAAATGATAGATTCAAAGGATTGACAATCCCTTGACCGGATCCTATCGGAGAAGCGCCCGGCATAATGGCATGAACACCTAACTCTTCTAACCTTTTTGCCAAAACCACATCATCGGACGTATACGGAAGAACAATGAATCCTTCTTCCAGTAACATTTCAGATGCGCGTAATGTTTCAATCGGGTCCGGCAATAATGTTTGATCATCGCCAATGACTTCGACTTTTACCATGTCACATAAACCTGAAGCTTTGGCAAGTTTGGCAATTCTAACCGCTTCTTCGGCCGTTTTTGCTCCAGCGGTATTTGGTAACAGGGAATACTTTGAAAGGTCAAGCATTTCTAAAAAATTTGGCTGCGAAGGTTCAAAAATATTCATTCTTCTTACTGCGAACGTTAAAATTTCCGTCTCAGACACTTCAACGGCTTTCTTTTGAATTTCAAAGGACGGGAATTTTCCTGTACCTAATAATAGTCGTGACCGAAATGTTTTATCTCCAATTTTTAACATGTTTTTCATCCTCCTCCAACAAATTGAACAATTTCAATTCTGTCACCGTCATTGACGGGTTGAATGTCATATTGTCCTTTTTCGACTATTTCCCCATTTTGTTCGATAACCACAATTCTTTCTTGCAATTGGAAATGGTGTAATAAATCTTCTATATTTTTGATCCCATTTTCCACTTCCACTTGTTGACCGTTAATAACGAGTTGCATAATCAATCCCTTTCTTTCCGAAAAAGTTTTGCTGCTTCTTTTGGATTTTGTGCAGAAAGAATAGCCGACATTACTGCAATGCCACTTACTTTTGTGGCCGCAACCTCTGTCATATTATCGGGTGTGATCCCGCCGATTGCCAGAACAGGAATGCCTGCTTTTTGCACAATTTCTTTCAACAATTTTGTCCCTTTTCCCGGTATCCCTTTTTTACTATTTGTTGGAAATACATGGCCAAATAGACAATAATCAGCACCATCTTCTGCTGCGATAACCGCTTCTGCTAGTGAATGTACACTTACACCCACTTTAATTTCAGGAAATTTTTGTTTGACTAACTTGACAGGCAATCCAGCTCCAGGAAGATGAACATTCGGTATCCCGGTTAATAGTGCAACATCCAGCCGGTCATTGATCACGAGTTTTTTTTTGTACACCTTTTGTTAAAAGCTGCTCTACCAGTTGAATGACTTCACTTGTCTGTTTTGTTTTTTCTCGAATATGGATATAGTCCACCTCATCAGCAATGGCTAAAATAGCCTTGACCAACTCTGTAGCGGTTTTTTTCCCGTCTGTTATGGCGTGTAATTCCACATAAGTCCTTCCTTTCAAGCGCATTTGAATATTAAAAAGCCACTTTCCATTGCGGAAAGTGGCATGTGAACATAAACATGAACCAAATTGGTCATGTTCCAAAATTCCACTTCCCTACGCTGGCATTGTCCAGATCAGGTTCTAAGGGTCTTAAAGTCCACACTTTAATCTCAGCCTTTCTCAAAGGCTCCCCTAGTGGTTCAATATTAAATTTTTTAACGATTCCATGTTAACACACTTTTCTGTATTTGCAAACATTATTTACAGAACGGTGACCAGTTTTTTCTTAATCTGAATTTAGAGCGCCTTTTCATTAAAAAAGTTTCAATCATAGCGTTATATTTGTGTGTACAAGGATTGTATTTGGAATGAAGCCTGTTATCTTTTGAATATATGATTTATTCGTTAAATCTTTTTTCTTTATGCCGATAAAAAAAGTAGATATCTATGTGCGAAAAAACTTTAGGGGGATGTTGAATGGTAAAACATATTGCTTCCCATCGAATGGTAAATACAGATACAGTAAGTAGGCTAACAAACTCATTAAAAGAAGAGATTTATCCGTCCAAATATGATACAAAAGGATATGAGGGTCCTAAAGCAGCAGGACAAGTTGATGGAGGTAAAAAACAAGTTCAAGATGTAATCCAAGCCTTAAATGATTTTTTGAGCCCTACATACACTGCTTTAAAATTTACGATGCATGAAAAACTTGGAGAATATTATGTCCAAATTATTGATGAGGAAACAAAGGAAGTCATTCGAGAAGTGCCGCCAAAAAAAATGCTCGATTTATATGCGGCAATGGCGGAACGAATCGGTTTAATAATAAATGAGAAGATTTGATAGAAGGAATGGAAAAGGAAGTGAAACTATCATGGTTGGTGTACGGGTTAGTGGTTTAGCAAGTGGTATGGATATTGACTCCATCGTTTCCGACTTAATGAAAGCCGAACGAATTCCACTGACAAAAATTGAAAAGGAAAAAACATTGTTAGAGTGGAAGCGGGATGCTTATCGCGAAATTAATAAACTTTTATTTGACTTTCAGAATGAATTGTTTGAATTTACACGTACGCAAAATTATCGTATCCGTAGTGTGACAAGTACGAATGAAGATTTCGTTACAGCAACGGTAGCAAATGGAGCGGGAACAGGTACGTATACAATTTCTGAGATTACACGATTAGCAAAGGCTGCGACAATGAAAAATGCAGAAGGAATATCAGCCGATAAGAATCATAAAGTTGATGTAAATAAAGGCCTTTATTTTATTAGCGATTCGTTTAAAAACGCCGATTTTGAATGGAAACAAGGTGGATTAGAAAGTGAATCAATTAAAATTAATCACGATAATCGAAAAGTTGTGAAATTAAACTTAAAAGAAGGACAAACATTACAAAATAATGAATCGGATTCATTTTCTACTGATATTTCAATTAAAGTGAATGGAAAAGGGATCAACGTTATTTTTAAGACTTCCGAAGAAGAGGGTAAAAGTTGGCCAGATACAGATGAAAATGTAGCTTTCGTCCATTCAGATGGAACGATTGAGTTTAAAAACACGTTAAATATTAATGATGTCGTGGAAGTTGATTATGTTGTCAATGAAAAGAAAGAAACGCGAACGTTAACTAAAAAAGATGACAAAATTCAAAATACGATTCAAATCACAGGTGCACTTAAAGAAGGAAGTATCAATATTACCATTGGGGACACCACTTTTACCGATGAACCGATAATACGAGATGGAAATGAACAAAATGGATCACGAATGGGGAACTTTAAACGTGGAGAAGAAGTAATCGCCACGATAAATTATGATACTGGCCAAATTACTTTTACAGATCATTTTTTGGAAGAGCAGTTTACAGATGAAACAGAAACATTACATATCGACATTACATCTAAGCAAAATTACTTCACGTTTGACTTAGCCACCCATACTTCAGAAGGTAAAATGTATGAGAACTTTATCGTCAGTGGAACGACATCCTTGAATAGTGTGATGAATAAAGTCAATAATTCGAGTTTAGGCTTAATGATGTTTTATGATTCCTTTACAGATCAAGTGACACTTACACGGACGGAAACCGGTAAATTTAATGACGAAGATAAGTCCGATATTATTATAGAAAAAGGGTTTTTAACGGATATTTTACGATTTAATGAGTTTACGGAAAGTACAAACTTGAGCGAGCTGGAAGAGTCAACGCTGTATAATGACGGTCATAATGCAGAGTTCACGATTAACGGATTAAAAACGGAAAGATCCTCCAACACCTTTACTATCAACGGCGTATCTTTTACGTTAAAAAATACAATGGAAGCGGGTAGTGCACAACCTGTAACGATTAGTGTGAATAACGACAACGAGAAACTATTTGAAACGATTAAGGGGTTTGTTGATCAATATAATGAGATTGTCGAAAAAATTGAAACGAAGTTAAATGAACCATATTATAAAAGTTATGAACCATTATCTGATTTAGAACGGGAAGAACTTACAGAGAAACAACAAGAAAAGTGGGAAGAGATGGCTAGAAGTGGTCTGTTACGTCGGGACCCGTTTTTATCTAGCATGATTACTCAAATGCGATCAGCATTATATCGTGTTGTGAATAATAATGAACTCAATCCTCAAATGACGTCACTTTCTGCCATTGGTATCAAAACAACCGCCGATTATCAGAGTGCGAAGCTGCAAATCGATGAAAACAAATTGCGGGAAGCGATTGAAAAAGATCCTGAATCGATAGAACTTTTATTTAGAGGTGGAAGTACGGAGGGGGACCAAGGGATTATCCACCAGTTAAGAGAGATTGTGAAAAATACAAGAGATCGTATTCAAAGCCGTGCCGGTAGTGCGAATATGACTGAACAACAATATACGATCGGACGGCAAATTTCCAATTACGAAGATCGTATTGAAAGATTTGAACAACGTTTACGGCAACTAGAGGATCGTTATTATCGTCAGTTTAGTATGATGGAAAAAGCCATTATGCAATCGAATAACCAAATGATGCAGCTATCCCAATTCTTTATGTAATTCTTCGTTTGAAAGGATTTTCGTAGTATATTCTTTTTTTCTTGTATAAATAAGAGTATGTACAAATTAATAAAGTGAGGTTGAAGCACCTATGACCATGTCGAATCCATACCAAGCTTATCAACAAAATTCAGTGAATACCGCTTCACCCGGCGAACTGACATTAATGTTATACAATGGTTGTTTAAAATTTATCGGGATTGCAAAGAAAGCGATTGAAGAAAACAATATCCCAGTGAAAAATGAGAATATCCAAAAAGCTCAAAATATCATTCATGAATTAATGGTTACATTAAATATGGAAGTGGAAATTTCGAAACAAATGATGCCATTGTATGATTTTGCTCGTACGAAATTAATTGAAGCCAATGTGAAAAACAGTATTGAAAGTTTAGAAGAGGCTGAAACGATCATCACTGAATTTCGTGATACGTGGAAGGAAGTTTTAAAATTGAATCGTCAAAAAAGCTTTTCTAAAGGCGGCGCTGTTTAATGAATCCGATTAAAGGTGTTTATGTAACAACCACTGAAATGATTCGGTATTTAGAGGAAAAGAAGGAAGAGGATCGCGAGAGGCGTATTGCAGAAATTAACCGATTACTAGAGAAACGACAGCAGTTCCTAGATCAAATTGAAAAACCGTTATCTGGCGGTGAACAAGCTTTAGCGAAACAGACGATGCAATTAAATGAAAAGCTTGATGCTATATTGCAGAAAGAAAAACAACATATTCAAATGGATATCAACCAATTAAAAGTAACGAAAAAAACGAATCGTCAATATACTAATCCCTATGCATCGCTCCAAAATACCGGTGGTTCATTTTTTGATAAAAGAAAATAGTCTTTGAGAAAAGAAGGTGCTTATGGTGGATATTGCCTTCATGTCCATAGATTTAAGCCATGGAAAAGTTATGCAACAAGTTTCGTTATCCGTTATGGATAAAGTATTGGACCAAGCCATCTCCAAGCTGAGTTCATCCATGAGATGTTAGGTGAAACGAGCATGAAAACTATTCAACACGCTGCTTAACCTCATCTTGGTGGAAATGTTGATATAAAGGTTTAAAAGATTTTAAATGTAGAACAGCATCCTAACGAGTGTTAGGGTGCTTTTTTTTACGGAAAAGCAACCGTTTTGGTTTAATGGAAGCCGTCTTCGTGTGTTTTTTGATCAAGAGGTTGCTGAAAACAATTTTTGTGTGTTTTTTGAGAAAAAGTGTGTTCATGGACTAGTTGAAAGCAGTTTTATTGTATGTATTGAGTAAAAAGTGAGTTCATAGGTTAGTTGAAAGCAGTTTTATTGTGTGTATTGAGTAAAAAGTGAGTTCATAGGTTAGTTGAAAGCAGTTTTGTTGTGTTTTTCGAGTAAAAAGTGTGTTCACAGGTTAGTTGAAAGCAGTTTTTTTGTGTGTTTTGAGAAAAAGTGTGTTCATGGACTAGTTGAAAGCAGTTTTTTTGTGTGTATTGAGTAAAAAGTGAGTTCAAAAGGCAGTTGAAAGCAGTTTTATTGTGTGTTTTGAGGAAAAAGTGAGTTCATAGGTTAGTTGAAAGCAGTTTTATTGTGTGTATTGAGTAAAAAGTGAGTTCATGGACTAGTTGAAAGCAGTTTTTTGTGCTTTTAGAAGAAAAAAGTGAGTTCAAAAGGCAGTTGAAAGCAGTTTTGTTGTGTGTTTTGTAAAAAAATGTGTTCATGGGCCAACTGAAACCAGTTTTGTTTCGTTTTTTAAAGAAAAAGTGTGTTCATGGTCTAACTAAAACCGGTTTTTCCCGACAAATCAAAAGAAAAGTATGTTCATCAAGTCTATGAAACCAGTTTTTTTCATCAAATTCGAGAAAAACTGCATTCGTAAGGTTTCCGCTCCTATCTTCTGCAAAAGGTGTGCGTTCATTAACTTTATAGAAAGTGTCCTTTATACAATAAGTTAGAATTTGCGAGCATTTTTAGAGAATTAAAGGGAAATTGGGTAAAAAGATACCCATAAGTAATATGAACACCGATCTCCCCCACAAATCCACCATGATCCAATTTTAACTACTGCCGTTAATCTGCTACAATATAATATTAGAAAGTGAGTGTTTTGAAGCTCACCTACCTAATGTGTTGTTCTAATAAAAACGTTTGAATAGTTAAATCTTCTCAAACGTTTATCGAATTGTTTTTCCTATTGTCACAATGTCTCTTTGCTAAAAGAAGGGGTGTTCGTAAGCACACTTTCTACGAGTCAACCGTTTTGGCTTACGAATAACTAGTTTCCAACTTGAAGCAATTGGTGCGTGAGAAGTCCTTCGCAAACTTGTCCGTTCCAAAGTAGAGAGGCTGAAATCATTGCGACGATAAGAAAAATAATTCGTGAAATTCCACTCATATCTCATTACGTACGTTCCTCAATTCGTAATAGATATGATCCCTTTACGACTTCCCCTTCATCTTGCCTAGCTATTGTTTGACAAGAATTCCAAAAGGAATTGTGAGCAATAGAAATTTTTTTCAAAATTGCGGAAAACCAATCGAATCGAAAGGAAGAGTTGATGAAGTCTCGAAGTAAACAAGTAAATATTGTGTTTTGGGTATCGGCAGTGACGGTATTGTTTTTCGTTCTGCTTGGTATTATGTTCCCAAAAGGATTTGCAAATGGAGCGGAAGCGGCATTCCAATTTACGACTGAAAATTTTGGCTGGTTTTACTTATTATCCGTTTTAGCTATGGTTATTTTCAGTCTATATATGGCCTTTAGTAAATTTGGAAAGATCCGCTTAGGCGGAGATCAGGAAAAGCCGCAATTTAGTCGATTTACATGGATTGCTATGTTGTTTTCTTGTGGTCTTGGAATTGCGCTCGTCTTTTATGGTGTAGGTGAACCAATGACCCATTTCTTTAATCCGCCGTCGGAAGATATAACATCCCAATCGGCTGAAGCTGCTCGAATTGCCATGGGACAAGCGTTTTTCCATTACGGATTAAGTATGTGGGCGATCTTTGCAGTTGTTGGTTTAGCTATTGCTTATTTTCAATTTCGAAAAAAGAAAAATGGACTTATTTCAACGTCGTTACAGCCACTGATGCCAAAAAATCGCAGTAGTCGAAGTATTAAAAATACAATTAATATATTAGCTATTGTTGCTACTGTTATGGGTGTAGCAACATCAGTTGGTATGGGTGTACTACAAACAAACGGTGGTTTAAATGCTGTTTTTAATACACCAATTCATTTTTGGGTTCAATTGGCGATTATCGCTATAATGACGGTTCTCTTTCTCTTGTCCTCAACATCTGGTTTAAACAAGGGAATCAAATGGTTAAGTAATGCGAACTTAGCTTTAGCCATATTATTAATGATTTTCGTATTTTTCGCAGGACCAACTGTATTTATAATGGAGACATTTACAGTTGCCATTGGAGATTATATTTCGAATTTCATTAGTTATTCATTAAATATGACACCATACAGTGGTGAGCATTGGGTACATGAATGGACGATCTTTTATTGGGCTTGGACCATTGCTTGGTCGCCATTCGTAGGAGCTTTTTTCGCACGTATTTCACGAGGACGGACGATTCGTGAATTTATAATCGGAGTCATGGTCGCACCAGCATTACTTTCGATGATGTGGATGGCTGTTTTTGGCGGAACATCTTTATATATGGATCTATTTAAAGGTTCCAATATTGCGACTGTAACCAATAATGATATTACATTGGCGATTTTTACACTGTTTGAAACGTTGCCAATTACGGAAATTTTATCAGTAGTCACCATTATATTAATCTTTACGTTTCTAATAACATCTGCAGACTCTGCAGCATATATTTTAAGTAGTATGTCCGAAAATGGAAGTACCAATCCGCCAATTGGTATGCGCATTGTTTGGGGAGTACTAATCAGTTCAATTGCATTAGTATTATTATCGACAAGTGGCCTAACAGGATTACAGTCAGCATCCCTTGTTGCAGCTCTGCCATTTACGGTTATTATCGTCTTTATGATGATTTCACTCGTTAAAGTCGTCTCAAAAGAAGTTGCACCAAAAGCAGAAAAACAGAAGGTCAAAGTAAAAGAAAAACAAGTTAAACCTGTAAAAACGGGAATGAAGAAGAAAAAAGAACAAGATGTGCTTTCTGTCTGAAAATGAGGTAGCCGTTTAATTTCAAAATTCAAGCCGAGAATCTGTGGATTGATTTTTTATCGTCGACAGTTTCTCGGCTTTCTTATTTGTAAGGATAGCCCTTAGATTGTTTATAAAGTTTCATTATTGCAATAATTTAGTTCTCTATCTCTATTATAAAAGTGCTGTAAAATAGAGATGTATACATATTTACATTACTAGGGTGATCTAAGTGAATGGGAACTTTCGGTTGCGTTTATTTGCAATTATGATTATGTTTGCATCGGTCATCGCCATAGTTCGCGATGATCAATCATGTTAAACTTGAATCTCTTGTAAAAGAGAATAATCAGTTTCAAGTGGAACGTATTGAAGAAACGGTTCTTTATGCTTTAGAAAATATAGATAAAGTATATTACTATTTTGATAGTGAAACTGCTGATCGAATGGAGTCAACAACCTATCGATTACTTAAATATTACGAAAAAAAGCAGAATATTGACGAGTGGGATTTTCAAAAAACAACAAATCAGTTTCGTTATGCACCATACCATGGCGAAGATCTAGAAACATTATATAAACATGCCGATCAAGCTTCAAAGAAAAAAGGGAAAAATCCATTTTCGATTTATTTATAGATAAGGACGATAGAAGTATATGATGATTAAATGAAAACCTTGGTTACTTTTTTGTTATAGTAAACCAAGGTTTTTACATTAATTGATTTTCTTAACGGAGTTTCTAATAATGAATTCAGGTTCATATATCTTTGATTGGACCTTCTGCTTATTTACCATATCAATAATCATTTTACCGGCGTCAAGCCCCATTTGCTCTTGGGGATGACGAACGGTAGTTAAACTTGGTTGGATAAATCTTGAAAAGGCATAATCATCAACACCAGTAATCGAAATATCATCCGGAACCTTTAAACCAATCTCATTTAAAAAGTTAATAAGCTGAATTGCTAATTGATCGTTATAACAAACAATAGCTGTTGGCGCTAACTTCGTTCTTGAAAGAATTGTTTGTAGTTTTTTAAACAGGTCGGTTTTATTTTCTTCCGTTTGATACATTAAAATATCACCCATATTTGAAATACTAGGGTGTTCTTGATAAGCCTTAATAAATCCATTCATCCTTTGAATACCTTGTTTATCATCGACCTTAAATATTCCCACAATATGTTCATGCCCCTGTGAGAATAAGTAGTTAGTAACCATCTCACCAACTTTGACATCATCCATGATTAAATAAGGGGTATCAAAGTCATCGTATACTGCATTAATAAATAACATGGGTATGCCCATTGATTTAATATTCTCATATATACTTTTGTTTGTATTGTTCAATGCGCTTTTTGTGGGCTCAATAATTAAACCGGATAAGTTGTTAGATAATAGATTTGTTAAGCTTTTCCGTTCTTTTTCAGGGTTGTTTTTCGTATTGGCGATAAGTATAGAATGACCACTTTTTGATATATATTCATCAATACCTGAGATAATATTAGGAAAAATGTAATCAGATATATGAGTTGTAATTAGACCAATTGTTTTATTTTTGTCAGAGGATTTTGGTTGCCCTTTCCAGTCATTTACAAATATACCCCCACCTTGAATACGGTAAACAAGATTATCTTTTTCAAGTTCGTCGATTGCTCGTCTAACGGTGAACCTACTTACTTGATAAATCTCCATCAGTTCAGATTCTGTCGGTAGTTTTTCTTTTATTTTATACTCTTCTGATAAGATTTTTTCACGAATATCGCGTGTTATTCGTTCGTATTTTTTTGTCATAGTTCATTCCTTCTGTATTATAATTTTTGCAAAAATATTTGTATTGTATTTTGATCGATTAAAAGTGCTATTTATACGGATAGATTATATCATACGGGAATCTATTAAACAAAAAAATAAGAGAGTACATCGATTTGGAATGGTACGAAGAAGGAAAAAATGCTGTCACTATAAGAAGAGTGTAGTGACAGCAACGGATTCTTAACAATGATTATGTTTAACAGATTTATTTTTTATCAAAGGCACTTAATAGCGGTTTCTTCGATTGGTAGACCATCTTGATACTTTTCTATAAACTGTTCGTATCCAGCAACACCTTCAGGTTCTGGACTTAGTGTGATACTTTCAAGATTAGTGAATACTTCTGTATCCAAAAAGTCTTCCAGACATGGATATTTTTTGGCGTATTTCGCATATACCGCTAATACAGCCATTCCCCAGGCTCCACCTTCACCTGCGGTACTCATGACGGTGATCGGTATATTTAATGCATTAGCAAGTACTTGTTGACCGATAACAGGTGTTTTAAATAATCCACCTTGTGCGATTAAGACATCCATATTGATTTTTTCTTCATGTTTTAAAATATCCATTCCGATTTTCAGTGGTGCAAAAGCAGCGTATAACTGGGTTAGCACAAAATTTGCTAATGTAAACCTGCTATTTGGCTCCCTAACAAAAAGTGGACGACCAGCAGGCATCTTGGTAATATTTTCGCCTGATAAGTAGCTGTAATTAACTAGTCCTCCTGCATCAGGATCAGCTTTCGTAGAAGCGAATAATAATGTTTCAAACAAGCGATCAGCTTTTAAATCAATACCGAGACGTTCAGCAAATTCTTTAAAAATTTGAGCCCAAGCATTAATATCGGATGAACAATTGTTAATGTGTACCATTGCGACCGGACTTCCCGTAGGTGTTGTGACGATATCGATGTCACGATAAACTTTATTCAGTGGTTTATCAAGTACGATCATTGAAAATGCAGATGTACCGACCGAAACATTCCCTTTTCGTTCCCGAATACTATTGGTACAAACCATACCAGTGCCTGCATCGCCTTCAGGAGGAGCCATTAAACTACCACTTTGTAGATGCCCATTTTTATCTAGTAATCTAGCTCCATCCTCTGTCAAAGTACCTGCATGTTCACCTGCTTTTAAAACTTTTGGTAAGATATCTTTTATTTTCCATTGGTATTGGGTTACATTTTCAAGAGTTTCAAATTTTTCTAAAAAATCATTTCGATAATCACCTGTAGTTTCATCAATTGGAAATACACCAGAAGCATCTCCGATTCCTAATACCTTTTCTCCAGATAACTTCCAATGAACATAGCCCGCTAATGTAGTGATATAACGGATATCGTTTACATGTGGCTCATTATTTAAAATAGCCTGATACAAGTGGGCAATACTCCAACGTTCAGGAATATTAAAATTAAAAAGTTTTGTTAACTTATTTGCAGCTTGTTCTGTTATATTATTTCGCCAAGTTCGGAAAGGCGTTAGTAAACTTCCATTCTCTGAAAAAGCTAAATATCCGTGCATCATCGCACTTACACCGATCGAACTAATTTTTAAAATCGTACAGTGAAATTTCGCTTTTACATCGGCGGCAATTTGAGTATAACAGTGTTGTATGCCCTTCCAAACTTCATCGAGTGAATAGGTCCAAATTCCGTTTTCAAATTTATTCTCCCAAACATAGCTACCAGAAGCTATTGTTTTAAAGTCGTCAGTGATTAAAACCGCCTTTATTCGTGTTGATCCTAATTCGATTCCTAGAGAGATATTTCCCTGTTGGATTGCCTTAGAAGTTTCTACTAGATTCATACTCTACACACCTAACCTTATCGATTATATTTATATTTTTAGTGTATGGTTTTCTACGTTTTTCATCTCTCCGATTTTTTCGATTTCCTCCAATGTACGTCCACGAGTTTCAGGGACGCATGTCCGTACAAATAACACTCCAAGTAAACAAATCGCACCGAAAATGGCAAATACAGCTTCTTGAGCCATAGTAGCAGTCATGATTGGGAAAAGGAGCCCAACTAAGAAAGAGCCGATCCAGTTAAGGGATGAAGCTAATCCTGATGCACGACCACGAATCATTAATGGGAATATTTCTCCTACAATCACCCATGTTAAAGGTGCCCATGTGAAGGAATAAAATGCGACATAAATACTTAAAAATACGACGATGATCATGGGATGTGCGTTTGGAATGATTACATTTAATATTGCCGGGAAGATAAAGGAAAGTCCCATAATCGTTCCACCTAAAGTTAATAAAGTACGACGATTGAATTTATCAGCTACTACTAAGAATACTAATGATCCTAAAACAAGAATAATCCCTTGAATAATCGGCCATAAAAGAGCTGAACTTGCTGCTTTTCCTGTTGCTGTTTCTACAATTAATGGAATGTAATAAAATATGGCGTTAGCGCCTTGGAATTGTTGGAAAGCGGCTACACCAACACCTGCAATAACTAAATAACGGTATTTACTATTAAGTAGTGTTCCCCATGATGCCTTTTTATTTTGTTCTTCTCTTATCGTATCTTGTATTTGTTTCATTTCCGCATCAATTTCATGTTTAGGACGAATATAGCTTAAGACTTTACGTGCTTCATCTAATTTATTGTTTTTCACTAAGAAACGAGGTGATTCAGGTAATTTCAACACACCAATAAATAAAATGACGGCTGGTAGAGCTGCGATCGTAAGCATGGAACGCCAAGCCCATGTTGTTGGTAAACCACTTAGTAAAAAATCAACTACATATGAAAGCAGCATACCAGAAACAATCATCGTTTGATTAATTCCTGATAAACGTCCACGCAGATGTGCTGGAGCCATTTCTGACATGTAAGCTGGAACTAGTGCAGAGGCTGCCCCAACAGCAAATCCTAATAAAATTCTAGCTAGGATGAGGGAAACGCTTCCATTAAAAGGTACAATACCGGATAAAATAGATCCAACGACAAAAATGATAGCTGAAATTAAAATCATCTTCCGCCGACCTAATCGGTCTGACAGTTGTCCGGCCATTGCACCACCAAAAATGGCACCAAACATAACGGAGGAAGTGATCCAACCGATAGTACTAGCATCTTGAAGATTCCAATCTTCTTTTAGAAATGGTAATGCACCAGTCATAACGCCAATATCATAGCCAAAAAGAATACCACCAAAGGCCCCAAAGAAATATATAAATCTACTAGATATTTTCTTTTCATTTACCATTAAAATCCCTCCTTAATTGTCTTTCTGATCATGTGTGTATTGAACTTTCGTTTGTTTGATTATGATGTCGACATCAATAGATTTTAGAAAAGCGCTTTCAATTTCTTAATCATATGCTAGCATAGTCATCAGTATAAATCAATAAATAAAAATATTATCAGTACAAATTTTCAACCGGACCTATAATCCTTTATTTATTTTGTTATTTTTGTTTTGTGGGGTCGAGAGGTTTTTGTGATTCAGCCTATTTTTTGTATACAAATTTTACTTTTTTGGTTGTTTTTTGTTAATTTTGTACGTATTAAAATTACAAATCTTGACTTATACGTATAATTAATATACGATTTTATTGTAAGCGTTTTAAAAATAGTTTTTGAATAAAACGAATGTACTTGTCTGTCGTTATAAGCAACATCGAGTTATGTTTCAAGAATTAAAGTCCATTCTAATAGAAAGGAGATGAATTTTTTTATATTACTTTAGTACACTAGAAAAATTAAATTCACGTAGACAAGTAGATTATAAAATTTCAAAAGGGGTGATTCATGATGTTAGAAGAGTTAAAAAAAGAAGTCTATGAAGCAAACATGTTGTTACCTAAATATAATTTGGTCACCTTTACTTGGGGGAATGTAAGCGGGATAGATCGTGAAAAAAACCTAGTTGTGATTAAGCCAAGTGGTGTCGAGTATGAAGAGTTGTCACCAGAAAAAATGGTCGTCGTTGATTTAGATGGAAACGTCGTAGAGGGTGATTTAAAACCATCAAGTGATACAGCAACCCATTGTGTGCTATATAAACATTTTTCTAACATTAACGGGATTGTTCATACACATTCTCCTTGGGCTGTAGTGTTTGCTCAAGCTGGACTTGAAATTCCTGCAGCAGGTACAACACATGCTGATACATTTTATGGTCCTGTTCCAGTAACAAGAGCGATGAAGGAAGAGGAAGTTGTCACGGATTATGAAAAACAAACCGGTGATGTCATCGTTGAAACTTTTACAGAAAGAAGTCTAGATCCAGATCAAATTCCAGCAGTATTAGTTAATGACCACGGTCCATTTACATGGGGCAAATCGCCTCTTGATGCCGTACATCATGCAGTCGTTTTAGAAGAAGTCGCAAAGATGACATATCATACGATACAACTAAATCCACACCGTATTGACATGGATCAATACCTTTTAGACAAACACTTTTTAAGAAAACATGGGAAAAACGCCTATTACGGTCAAACAAAATAGATTATTTTCCATTGGAGGTTATGCGTATGTTAAAAACAAGAAATTATGAATTTTGGTTTGTTGTTGGGAGTCAACATTTGTATGGACCCGAGGCATTAGAAGAAGTTGAAAAAAACACTATTAAAATTATTGATGAATTAAATGAAAGTGGTAAGCTACCATATAAAGTTGTTTTTAAAACAGTTGCAACAACAGCTGATAGTATTACTCAAGTCATGAAAGATGTTAACTATAACGACCATGTAGCAGGTGTCATTACGTGGATGCATACTTTTTCTCCTGCTAAAAACTGGATTAGAGGTACAAAACTACTGCAAAAACCATTGCTTCATTTAGCTACACAGTTTCTTGACCATATCCCTTGGAAAACAATTGATATGGACTACATGAATCTACATCAAAGTGCCCATGGAGATCGTGAATATGGCTATATTAATGCAAGATTAGACAAAAGAAATAAGGTTGTCGTAGGGTATTGGAAAGATAAAAATGTACAAAAACAAATTGCAGATTGGATGAATGTTGCCGTAGCGTATAATGAGAGTTTCAATATTAAAGTTGCAAGATTCGGAGATAACATGAGAAATGTAGCCGTTACAGAAGGTGATAAAATTGAAGCTCAGATTAAGTTTGGGTGGACAGTTGATTATTATGGTATCGGCGATCTTGTAGCTGAAATGAAAGATGTGACAGAACAAGAGATTAATGAAATTTATGATGAATGCCAAGAAAAATATGAATTTGTGATTGGAGACAATGATCCTAAATATTTTGAAGAACATGTTAAAGAACAAATCCGTATCGAGATTGCTTTACGGAAATTTCTTGAAAGAGGCGGATATACAGCCTTTACTACGAACTTTGAAGATTTATGGGGAATGAAACAGCTACCAGGTATGGCCGTACAAAGATTAAACGCGGAAGGGTATGGTTTCGCTGGTGAAGGAGATTGGAAAACAGCAGCTCTTGATCGTTTATTAAAAATTATGGCTCATAATGAGAAAACGGGATTTATGGAAGATTATACGTACAACTTAGTGAAAGGAAATGAAGAAATTCTAGGTGCACATATGCTTGAAGTCGATCCAACATTAGCCAGCACAAAGATTAAAGTAGAAGTTCATCCTTTGGGCATTGGTGATCGAGAGGCACCGGCACGCCTTGTATTTGATGGTTCTGAAGGTGAAGGCATTAACGTAACGGTATCTGACTTTGGTGATCAATTTAAAATGATCATGTATGAAGTCGAAGGTAAGACACCGGTTGAAGAAGCGCCAAATCTTCCAGTAGCTCGTCAAATTTGGACACCGAAAGTTGGCTTTTATGAAGGTGTTCGTCGCTGGATTGAATATGGTGGAGGTCACCACACAGTTTTCTCTCTTAAAGTGACACCAGAACAAATCGAGGATTTTGCTAACATGGTTGGAGTTGAGTTAGTAAATATTAAATAAAAGAATTGATTGATTATTAAAATTTATGGGCTGACCGATTGAATTTGACCTTCGGTTTGGCCCTTTTGCTATTTTTACGGATAAAACCGTCCCTTTTTGAAGAAAGAAGTTGGCGTGATAACATTGCAACATACACATGTCAAAAGAGCGAACTGGGAAACTTTAAGTTTTCTCAATTCGCTCTTTTTTAAGGACTTATTGGACACCTCCATCGAACAACATTTAATTTTATATTCAAAGATTCATTAAAGTTCAATATTGATATAATAGTGAAAATTGACACACTATTTATTAAAAGTTATAATAAATGAAAATAAACAAAATTAAACAAAAATAAAATGGTTGAAGATTGGAGTGCTCTTATGATTAAAAAATTTATTAATAAGCCAGAAAATGTTGTATCTGAAGCAATAGAAGGATTTATGGTCGCCAATAAAGATAAACTAATTAAAATTGAAAATGTAAACGGAATCATTCGAAAAAATTTGAAAGATAAAGTGGCAATTGTTACCGGAGGTGGAAGTGGTCATGAGCCATTATTCCTTGGCTTTGTAGGAGAAGGTCTAGCTGATGGTGTTGCAATAGGTAATGTATTTGCTGCTCCAACACCAAATACGATTCATGAAGTTGCAAAAGCGGTCGATCAAGGAAAAGGCGTTCTTTTTGTTTATGGTAACTATGCAGGTGACGTATTAAACTTTGATATGGCTGCGGAATTACTAGAATTCGAAGATATACAAACGAAAACAGTGAAAGTGGCTGATGATGTTGCTTCTGCACCGGAAGAAAGGAAAGAAGATCGTAGAGGGATTGCAGGTGATGTGTTTGTCTTAAAAATCGCTGGAGCGGCATCAGAAAAAGGTTGGGACTTAGAAAAAGTAGCGAATGTTACTCAAAAGGCAGCAGACCGTACGTATTCGATCGGTGTTGCCAGTTCTCCAGGATCAATCCCTGGTGCGACAGAACTTCCATATGAACTTGGTGATGACGAAATCGAATTAGGCATGGGTATTCATGGTGAACCAGGTATGAAACGAACAAAAATGATGCCCGCTGATCAGTTAACGGATGAACTTTTAAATACGTTAGTCATGGAAAGTAAATTACAAGCTGGTGATGAAGTGGCCGTTTATGTAAACGGTTTAGGTTCTACAACTCTATTAGAATTGTTTATTATTAATCGCCGTGTTCACCAAGTTTTAACGGAAAAAGGGATTCATGTTTATGATATGGATATAAACAGTTATTGCACAACACAAGAAATGGGCGGCTTTTCAATTTCTTTATTTAAATTAGATGATGAATTAAAAGAATTATATGATGCACCTGCCAAAGCTCCATATTATGTAAAAAACCATTCAATCGATACAAAGGAGGCGAAAGTTTAATGGCGATTAGAGCGATGAATTCTTTAACACCGAATCAAGTTCGAGATATGTTTTTATATGTTGGTCAAAAAGTAGTTGAAAATAAGCCTTTTTTAACGAAAATTGATAGCGCGATCGGTGATGGAGATCATGGCATTGGCATGTCGGTTGGATTTACAAAAGCAGAGGAGAACTTAAAAGGAAAAGAGTTTTCAAATGTAAATGATGTATTCAAAACAGTTGGTATGTCAATGATTTCATCTATGGGTGGTGCATCGGGTGTAATTTTCGGCACGATGTTTGTTGGCGGTGTAAAAAAGTTAGAGGTGAAGGAAACTTTAGACTTACAACTGCTTGCAGAGATCTTTGAGGGGGCTTTAGAAGCTATAAAGCAACGTGGAAAAGCTGAAGTTAGAGATAAAACGATGGTTGATGCTTTACAGCCTGCTGTTTACGCTTTAAAAGAAAGTGTTGAAAAGAATTTTAGTTTAGTAGAAGGTTTGAGAAAAGCTGAGGAAGGAGCTCACCAAGGCGTTGAAAATACCAAAAATTATGTGGCAAAATTTGGTCGGGCTAAATCATTAGGTGAACGTTCCCTTGGACATCAAGATGCAGGAGCAACAACAGTATGGATCATTTTTAAATCGATGCGTGAATGGGTTGAAGAAGGTTTACAAGATGACTAAAGTATGGATAGGAACAAATTGGAAAATGACAAAAACGATATCTGAGGGACTGGCATATACAAGAGAATTGAAGAAACTTGCAGAATCAATTACTCCGAATATAGAGCTGTTTATTATCCCATCCTTTACGTCTTTATTACCTATTCGAGAAGAGTTGTCAGGTTCACGTATAAAATTAGGTGCGCAAAATATGCATTGGGAAGATAGAGGGGCCTATACTGGTGAAATTTCACCCAGGATGCTTGATGAAATTGGTATAGACCTTATTGAATTAGGTCATTCTGAACGTCGACAATATTATAATGAAAATGATGTCGATATTAATAAAAAAGTCCATGCCGCCTTAAAGTATGGTATGAGACCACTTGTTTGTATTGGTGAGAGTATTGATCAGAAAAATAACGGTATTTCGAAAGAAGTTTTAGCTGCCCAACTTAAAGTATGTTTAAAAAATGTAACAACTGAACAAGCTCAGCACGTGTTAATTGCATATGAACCCGTATGGGCAATTGGTGAACGAGGAATCCCTGCTGAAGCTGATTATGTTGGAGAAATCCATTCTTTTTTACGCAAAAACTTGGTTGATTTGTATGGAGAAAAAGTGGGGCAAGAAATCCCATTATTATATGGCGGAAGTGTAAGGCTAGATAACTTTCTTAATTATATTCAGCAAACGAATGTTAATGGTTTATTTGTCGGACGTACAGCTTGGAATATGGAAACTTTTTCAGTTTTATTAAATGAACTCGATCGGAAATTAAAGCATGAAATTGGTGGTTTTAAGTGTTGATGTTATTTTAGCGGTCATTATCGACCGCTATTTTAATTATAAATGAATTAGGGGGAGGTTTTTAATTAAACTCAAATTGTTATTATATAGTATAGAATTATTTTTTTGCAATAAAACAATGTCTTTCTATCTATAATAAAGGGGTTTCATAATGGCAAAAATTTCATATACTTACGTGTTTAAAAGGTGGATTATAAAACTTTTATACCTCTAGTATCTAATTCTGTACGAATCTCTGGAGTTAATTCATGATCGACAACAAGCGTATCGATTTCTTCAGTCGTTGCAAAGGATGCAATTGAACTTGTACCAATTTTTGTATTATCTAATAACGCAACGATTTTATTTGACTTTTCTACCATTTTTCTTTTTAACTCAACTTCATATACATTAAAGTCAGTTAGACCTTCTTCAATGGTAAATCCACTTGCAGATGTAAACATTTTATCAATATTGATTTGATTGAGGATACTACTACCTAATAGTCCTTCAATTCCCATTGAACCCATTCGAATAATGCCACCAATCAAAATAACATTGATTGCTGGATTTTCTTTTAATTCAATGGCTTGTGACAACCCATTTGTAACGACTGTAATTTGTTTATTTGATTCTGCAAGTAAACGAGCCAGTTCGAGTGTAGTTGTACTTGCATCAAGTAGAATACAATCTTTATGATCAACTAGGTTGATTGCTTTTTTTGCGATTGTAATTTTTGACTTTCGATTTTTCTTTTCACGTTCCGAAAAACTCTTTTTAGGTGGCAATTGTTCTTCGTTTAAAATGGCTCCACCATGTGTTCTAGTTAGTAGACCTTCATCTTCTAATATATTTAAATCCGTTCGTAATGTTGCTTCGGAAACGTTAACATCATTTGCTAAGTCTTTAACTGTAACTCTTTTTTTATCACGTAAAATGTCTAATATTAATTGTCTTCTTTCAGTAGCAAATAGTTTTTTCATACAACATCTCCCCCCTTTACAAAAAATTCTCAATGAAAATAAAAAAAAGGAAAAACAAAAAATAATAATTATACCTATATTAGTTTAATAAATAATACGAAAATAAGCAAGTTGAAAAAACAAGCAGTCAATAAGACTAGTTATATTTTTAACTCCATATATGAGTTTTAAACATTATTGCACAATGAAAGTTAACGCTGCGGGATTTACGGAAAATCAATATAAATATTTTTTGTTTTTTATCGAATTGAAAACAAACGATTGTAATCACTTGAAAAAGAAAGGTGGTTGTTATATCATTTCAAATAGAAGTAAAAAAATTCAAAAAATGAAAGGGGATACATGAAGTTGAAGATTGGAGTTGGAAGTGATCATAATGGGTTTGAATTAAAAGAAACGGTAAAAAAATATATGGAAGAATTGGGCCATGAAGTTGTCGACTATGGTTGTTATTCGAAGGACGCGATTGATTATCCAGATGTTGCTTTTCAAGTAGCAGAAGGTGTAAGTAAGGGTGAAGTGGAACGTGGAGTTCTTGTTTGTGGAACAGGAATTGGTGTATGTATTGCTGCTAACAAATATCCTGGTATTCGTGCTGCAATGGCCCATGATGTATATTCTGCAGAACGTGCACAATTAAGTAATAATGCACAAATTATTACAATGGGAGCTCAGATTATCGGTTCAGAAGTGGCGAAAAAAGTTGTAAAAACATATTTAAGTGTAAGTTGGCAAGGAGGATCCCAACGTAAAGTTGATAAGATTGTAGAAAAAGAACAACAATTTTTAACTACAGATGGGAAGTCCATTATTGATGGTTCAATAAATTGTAATTAGTACATGACCTTCATAAAAGTTTATAATAAATTTTTTACAATTGATCATTATTAATGGAAAAGACAAAAATTTACGGTATACTGAAACTGAGCATTTCTTCACAAATTTATTGCTCACTGTAGGAGGTCTTAGAAGATGAAGTTTTTTCTAGATACAGCGAATATTGAAGAAATTAAAAGGGTTAACCGTCTTGGCTTAGTTGATGGTGTAACGACAAACCCAACGATTATTGCGCGAGAAGGCAGAGACTTTGAAGAAGTCATTAAAGAGATTTGTAGTATCGTAGAAGGCCCGGTAAGTGCTGAAGTGATTGGCACGACTACGGAGGAAATGGTTAAAGAAGCTCGTGAACTTGCAAAATGGGCAGACAATGTTGTTGTTAAAATTCCGATGACAGAAGCTGGCCTAGAAGCTGTAAACATTCTTTCTAAAGAAGGCATTAAAACAAATGTAACATTGATTTTTACTGTGGCACAAGGTTTAATGGCTGCGAAAGCGGGTGCTACATATATTAGCCCATTCGTTGGCCGTTTAGATGATATTGGTACGAATGGAATGGATTTAATCCATGGTTTGAAAACGGTTTTAGATAACTACGGATATGAAACGGAAATTATTACAGCAAGTGTACGTAGTCTTGCTCACGTTGAAGAGGCGGCAATTGCTGGAGCAGATATTGCGACAATTCCAGGTTCACTATTCCCTAAACTATGGAGTCATCCATTAACAGACAAAGGTATTGCTCAATTTTTAGAAGACTGGAAATCTGTTCCGAAAAAAGATTAATTCGTTTTTATAATCAAGGAACAAGTACATAACGTGTTTCCATGTACTTGTTCCTTAATCGATTAAGATCCTAATTTTTTTACATACTATATTAAGAGATGTTCGCTCTATGAAATATTTTTTTATAAAATAGAATGCGGAAGCTTTTCTTTTTTCGTATAATCGATAGGTACTTCCATAACTTAATAGCAAGTTGGAACAATAGTTGAAAAAGACAGGAGTGGAGTAAATGGTAAAATCAGTTGAACAATTATCTGTAAATGCCATTCGTACATTATCCATTGATATGATTGAAAAAGCGAACTCCGGTCACCCTGGGTTACCGATGGGTGCGGCACCAATGGCATATGTACTTTGGACCGATTTTATGAAACATAATCCGAAACATTCAAAATGGTTTGATCGTGACCGTTTTGTTTTGTCTGCTGGTCATGGTTCAGCGCTTTTATATAGTTTGCTACATTTATCAGGTTATGATGTAACGATTGACGATTTGAAAAACTTCCGTCAATATGGCTCAAGAACGCCAGGACACCCTGAAGTAACGGATACTGACGGTGTGGAAGCAACAACGGGACCACTTGGTCAAGGAATTTCCATGGCTTTAGGGATGGCAATGGCTGAGCGTTTCCTAGCCGCTAAGTATAATAAAGACGGTTTCCCTGTTGTTGACCATTATACATACGCCCTTGTTGGTGACGGGGACTTAATGGAAGGAATTTCCCATGAAACAGCTTCATTAGCTGGTCATTTAAAATTAGGTAAGTTAATTGTGTTATATGATTCTAATGATATTTCTCTTGACGGTGACTTAGATCGTGCTTACTCTGATCAAACAATGAAACGTTTCGAATCTTACGGTTGGCAAGTGCTTCGTGTTGAAGATGGAAATGATTTAGATGCGATTCGTGCTGCGATTAAGGAAGCGAAAGCGAATACGGAGCAACCAACATTAATTGAAGTGAAAACGGTCATTGGTTACGGTTCACCAAATAAATCTGGTAAATCTGATGTGCACGGTGCACCGTTAGGTAAAGATGAAATTAAATTAACGAAAGAATACTATGGTTGGGATTATCCAGACTTTGAAGTGCCAAGTGAAGTTTATGATGACTTCAAAGCGAAAATTGTTGAACCAGGCCAAAAAGTTGAAAAAGAGTGGACCGAACTTTTTGCAGCATATAAAGAAAAATACCCTCAAGAAGCAGCTGAATTTGAAACAGTAATGAAAGGCGAACTTCCTGAAGGATGGGATAAAGACTTACCTGTATTTAAAGCAGAAGAAGATAAACTTGCAACGCGAGCATCTTCTGGTAAGGTGTTAAATGCGATTGCGAAAACAGTACCTAATTTAATTGGTGGAAGTGCCGATCTATTCAGTTCAAATAAAAACTATGTTAACGATGCAGGCGATTTTGGTCCGGATAACTATGCTGGCCGTAATATTTGGTTCGGTGTTCGTGAATTTGCGATGGGTGCAGCGTTAAACGGAATGGCTCTACACGGTGGTGTGAAAGTTCAAGGTGGAACATTCTTTGTATTTAGTGATTACTTAAAACCAGCTATTCGTTTATCTGCATTGATGAAAGCACCAGTAACTTACGTGTTTACACATGATTCTATTGCCGTAGGTGAAGATGGTCCGACCCACGAACCAATTGAACAATTAGCTGGATTACGTGCGCTTCCAAATCTTTCTGTCATCCGTCCAGCTGATGCAAACGAAGTGCAAGCAGCATGGCGTTTAGCTGTAGAAAGTAAAGAAACACCGACAGCTCTTGTATTAACTCGTCAAAAAGTACCAACCTTGCCTGGAACAGCAGAAAATGCTTATGAAGGTGTAAAACGTGGTGCTTATGTTGTAAGTAAAGGTGAAAAAGAAAAACCAGATGCGTTGTTAATTGCAACTGGATCTGAGGTTTCGTTAGCTATTGAGGCTCAAGCGGTATTAAAAGAAAAAGGTATCGATGTAAATGTCATCAGCATGCCTTCATGGGATCGTTTTGAGGCACAAGATGAAGCTTATAAAGAAAGTGTCTTACCTTCTGGTGTTAAAGCACGCCTAGCGATTGAGATGGCATCTTCTTTAGGTTGGGAAAAATATGTTGGCGATCAAGGTGATGTGCTTGCAATTGATAAATTTGGTGCTTCTGGAAACGGTGATGTCCTCGTGAAGGAATATGGATTCACTGTTGAAAATGTGGTAAGTCGTGTGGAAGCATTAGTCAAATAATTCATGTACAAGTTTGGATTTGTCATTATTGGGATCGGTCATGGACCGGTCTCTTTTTTTATGTCAATTTTTTTCGATATTGTGGCAGCCGTTTTAAGTGGATTTTATTTATAATTGTAATGGAAAATATTTTTTTACATTTTATTTTTGAAAAACATGAAAAATACATATAAATTCGGTTGAATGTTGTGAAGAAATAGTTCAAATTGATATAAAAGTAGAGAAATCGCCGTTTTTACACTTAGAGAGCCTGTGTATTGTGCGATTTTTATAAAAAAGTGTGCGATTCGCCGGAAAGTTGTGCGAAAACCTTGATAAAATGTGCGAAAATCGTATTTTGTGTGCGAATTTCGAAAAAAACGTGCGAAAAATCTAATTTTTGTGCGAAAAGCAAACTCGCTACACTTTTCAAAAGAAGTATTGGAAAGGAGTTTCTTCGTGAGATCAGTGTTAGCCTATACCGTTTTATTTCTTATCGGAATTGTCATAGTATCTATTAATTTACGTCCTGCCATTACTTCAGTCGGTCCTTTAATAAATTTCATTCAAGATGATTTGCATTTATCCCATGGTATAGCAGGGTTGTTAACAAGTTTACCGGTCATCGCCTTTGCAATCATATCTCCAATTGTGCCAAGGTTAGTCAAAAAAACTTCAAATTCAAAGACTCTAATCATTGGATTAATTTTACTTTTTATTGGTTTAATGATGCGGCTCGTTGCACATTTCATTCCACTGATCGTTGGAACTTTTATTATTGGTGCAGGGATTGCTATATTAAATGTTGTTTTACCAGGAATTATTAAGGATCAATTTCCGGAAAGATTTGGATTTATGACAAGTGTTTATACAACTTCCATGAGTTTATTTGCAGCTTTAGCATCAGGACTAAGTGTGCCATTAGCAATTGGTATGAACCTCGGTTGGAAAATCACACTAGCAATTTGGGCTATTCCAGTTTTTATTGCCATACTTGTTTGGGGTTATTTACTAAAATTTGATAAACCAATTGCAGTCACAAGGAAAGATTCGCCTTTAAATAACAAGAAAACCAACCTTTGGACATCTTCCCTTGCTTGGCAAATTGCATTATTTTTAGGATTACAATCCTTTCTATTTTACTCCACGATTACGTGGCTTCCCGATATTCTACATAACAAAGGTGTAACAAGGGAAACAGCTGGGTGGTTTCTATCTTTTTGCCAATTAATCGGATTACCTGCTAATTTTTTTGTGCCTATTATCGCGGCTCGCTTTCGGTCACAACAAATGGTGGCTATCGGTATTTGTGCGTGTAGTCTTATTGGATATGTCTTACTTTCCATGACGACAATGGGGTGGCTAATGGTAATCAGTATCATATTAATAGGAGTCGGTTTAGGAGGAACATTTTCATTAGCCTTATCCTTTTTAGGAATGCGTACAAAAGATGCAGAAAAGGCATCGGAACTATCAGGAATGGCTCAATCCCTTGGTTATGTTTTTGCGGCATTCGGGCCATTACTCATTGGTTTTTTATTTGATTTGACAGCAGCATGGGTTGTCCCCATTTTTTCTTTAATGGGTATAAGTGTTTTAACGGCCTTCTTTGGTTTTCTCGCAGGTCGTGATCGCTATATTTAAAGTCGATGTCACTTATTGAAAAAATTTCATTGAAAGTCGCTTACATCATCCAAAATATGTAGAACTTTCTATGTGTAACTTGCAAGCGACTTGTTCAACCTATCGCATATGCAAAGATACTATGCTAACCACTACAACTGACTTGCAATATTTCATACATGCTCACTTTTTCTTATAGATCGCATAAAGTTCAAGAATTCGACAAATTTTTCGGTAGGATTTGCAGGAATTTTACCCTGAATTAACGAATAGTTAATATATAGAAACGAAAAGGAGGAGTTAGCATATGAACTTTAACATCCGTGGTGAGAATATTGAAGTAACTCCAGCACTTAGAGACTATGCTGAAAAGAAAATCAGCAAATTAGAAAAGTATTTCCATGACGAGTTAAATGCTACAGTATACGTGAACTTAAAAGTGTACAATGACAAAAGGACAAAGGTGGAAGTAACGATTCCATTATCTCAATTAACATTACGAGCTGAAGAAGTAAATGAGGACATGTATGCTGGCATTGATCTTATAGCCGATAAACTTGAACGACAAATTCGTAAATATAAAACGAGAGTAAATCGTAAAGCAAGAGAATTAAAAGAAAAAGATATATTTGTTAATGGAGCTGTAACGAAAGAAGATAAAAATACAGAAGATATTGAAATTGTCCGCGCAAAACGTTTTGATTTAAAACCAATGGATAGTGAAGAAGCCGTTTTACAAATGAACCTACTCGGTCACGACTTCTTCGTATATACAGATGCCGAAACAAACAACACAAACATTGTATATCGCAGAAAAGACGGACGCTATGGTCTAATCGAAACAGTTTAAAAAATAAGCGATTATATGGAGGCGAGTGGAAAAAGAAGTCCACTTGCCTTTCTAATTATATTCAAATGTTCATCATTACACAATAGCGGTTTTTATGGATTAACATCCATTATAAATAATATATTACCTTCCTACATTTAATGTTTATTATGTGAATAATAAATTGTAAAAACTTGTTAAATCGTTGTGGTATTGTTGTCACTGTTTGTGGATTAGTGATAATATTAAATAATATGGAACGTCTTTTTGCAACGTGTACTTGTCTTGTGATAAGGTCACTATATTAAAAGGTATGAAAAACGGGCATTATGAAAACTTGCCGTTTTAGTTGGATAATTGAGCCCCAGGGGGCTGGACATAGATAAATCCATTACTTTTAAACCATTAGCTTTTCAATTTTTAAAAGGAGCGTTGTTGAATGGCAAGTATTTTAGAAAAAATCTTTGATTTTAACAAAAGAGAATTAAAACGATTAGGCAAACAAGCAGATAAAATTGAAGCGCTTGGACCTGAGATGGAAAGGTTAAGTGATGATGCACTGCGGGCAAAAACAGATGAGTTTAAAGAACGGTTACAAAAAGGTGAAACTTTAGATGATCTATTAGTTGAAGCGTTCGCTGTTGTAAGAGAAGCGGCAAGACGTGTACTCGGCCTTTATCCTTACCGTGTCCAATTAATGGGTGGGATCGTTTTACATGAAGGAAATATTGCCGAGATGAAAACAGGTGAAGGTAAAACGTTAACATCGACAATGCCTGTTTATTTAAATGCCCTTTCTGGTAAGGGGGTTCACGTGATCACAGTCAACGACTATTTGGCAAGACGTGACGCGACCGAAATGGGGCAAATTTTCGAGTTTCTTGGACTTACGGTCGGTCTAAACTTAAATGAATTAACACGTGAAGAAAAACAAGCTGCCTATAATGCCGATATAACTTACGGTACAAATAATGAATTTGGCTTTGACTATTTGCGGGATAATATGGTTCTTTATAAAGAACAAATGGTTCAGCGACCATTGAACTTTGCTGTGATTGACGAAGTTGACTCGATCTTAATTGATGAAGCACGGACACCGCTTATTATTTCTGGTTCTCTTAAAAAATCAACCCAATTGTATATTCAAGCGAATGCCTTTGTAAATGGGTTAAAAGAAGATGAAGATTATAACGTAGATATAAAATCAAAAACCGTTCAATTAACTGAAGAAGGGATTAACAAAGCAGAGAAATACTTTGGGATTGATAACTTATTTAGTGTTCAGCATGTAAATATTAACCATCATATTAACCAAGCTTTACGTGCTAAAGCCATCATGCAACGGGATGTGGATTATGTTGTTCAAGACGGTGAGATTGTCATCGTTGACCAATTCACTGGACGTTTAATGAAAGGTCGTCGTTACAGTGATGGATTGCATCAAGCCATCGAAGCAAAAGAAGGCGTACAAATTCAAAATGAAAGTAAAACGATGGCAACGATCACATTCCAAAACTATTTCCGTATGTATCAAAAACTTGCCGGTATGACAGGTACAGCAAAAACGGAAGAAGAAGAGTTCCGCAATATTTATGGTATGAATGTTGTGGTTATTCCAACAAACAAACCGATAGCTCGTGAAGACCGTCCAGATTTAATCTATACAACAATGGAAGGAAAGTTCAGAGCGGTTGTAGAAGATATCGCCGAACGGCATAAAAAAGGACAACCTGTACTTGTTGGTACGGTTGCGATTGAAACTTCTGAATTAATTTCTCAAATGTTGAAGAGAAAAGGAATTCCTCATAATGTTTTAAACGCGAAAAACCATGCCCGTGAAGCAGAAATTATTGCAAATGCCGGTCAAAAAGGTGCTGTTACAATTGCTACGAACATGGCCGGTCGTGGTACTGATATTAAACTTGGGGAAGGTGTCAAGGAATTAGGTGGCTTAGCGGTCATCGGGACAGAACGTCATGAAAGCCGGCGGATAGATAACCAGCTTCGTGGTCGTTCCGGACGTCAAGGAGATCCAGGGGTAACCCAATTTTATTTATCAATGGAAGATGAACTAATGCGTCGTTTCGGCTCTGATAATATGAAGAGCATGATGACAAAATTAGGAATGGATGACTCCCAACCAATTCAAAGTAAAATGGTTACCCGTGCTGTCGAATCGGCACAAAAACGGGTGGAAGGGAATAACTATGATGCACGTAAACGACTATTAGAATATGACGATGTTATTCGTCAACAACGTGAAGTAATCTATAAGCAACGTTTTGAAGTGATTGATTCGGAAAATCTTAGAGAAATTGTTGAAAATATGATTAAAGATGTTGTTGAGCGAAATGTCCATGCCTTTACATCTGAACCGGATCAAAAAGATTGGAACTTACAAGGATTGTTAAACTACTTACACGGTAATTTATTACCTGAAGGTGTCGTCACCTTGGATGACTTGAAAGGGAAAGAACAAGAGGAGCTTATTTCCTTTATTCTTGAAAAAGTAAAAGAAATTTATGATCAAAGGGAAGAAGAGCTCGGTTCAGACAAGATGCGCGAATTTGAAAAAGTCATCGTGTTACGCTCTGTTGATTCGAAATGGATTGATCATATTGATGCCATGGATCAACTCCGTCAAGGAATTCATCTTCGAGCTTATGGTCAAAGTAATCCATTACAAGCTTATCAAACAGAAGGCTTTGAAATGTTCAATCATATGATTGAAGCAATTAAAGATGATGTGGCGAAATATATTATGAAGGCACAAATTGTAGATAACTTGAAACGTGAAGAAGTTGCTAAAGGGAAAGCAGTCATTCCTTCATCGGACGGCGACCAAAAGCCGAAAAGAAAACCAATTCGAGTGGAAAATAAAATTGGTCGAAACGATCCTTGTCCATGTGGCAGTGGAAAAAAATATAAAAACTGTCATGGAAAAGTAGCACAATAAAGATTATATAGCTTATTTCCAGTGTAATTTTTAATAAGTGGGGGCTATCTCCTCCTCTTTTTGGACTATAGGCAAACTTTACTGAAGATCATTGTGTGTAACAGTCTAGCGATCAAACTGGATTTGTTTTTGTGTGAAAATATGTCCCTTCGACAAAATCAAACTGATTTCAACAAGTGCATTGATTTTTTGCGAAAACGACAGTAATTTATCCTAAATTTTGTCAAAAAATTTCCTGGAAAATATGGGCGTTGAAAATTAAAATAATTATATTCGACAAGATAAAAATATGGGGTATTTTGTTAACATAGTAAAAAGTTAGGAATAAATAATGATAGAGGTGATTTACATTGGAATTAGCAGAAATTCGAAATGAACTTGAAAAAACAGCTAAACGTTTAGCAGATTTTAGGGGGTCTCTTTGACTTAGAAAATAAAGAGGCTAGAATTGCTGAGCTAGATGAAATTATGTCGATGCCGGATTTTTGGAATGATCAAAAAAAGGCACAGGCAATCATTGAAGAGGCTAATGGTTTAAAAGATCAAGTTAATGAATTTCATGCGTTAAATGAAACGTATGAAGATTTAGAAGTTGCCTATGAAATGATTAAAGAAGAACCTGATGCTGAGATGAAACAAGAACTTGAAGAGCAATTAGAAGAACTAACAAGTCGTTTAAATCGATTTGAATTACAATTATTATTAAACGGCCCATATGATAAAAACAATGCAATCTTAGAGCTACATCCAGGGGCTGGCGGTACAGAATCTCAAGATTGGTGTTCCATGCTACTAAGAATGTATACACGTTGGGCAGAGCACAAGGGCTTTAAAGTTGAAGTATTGGACTATCTACCTGGTGAGGAAGCTGGAGTAAAAAGTGTGACATTATCCATTCAAGGTCGCAATGCCTATGGTTATCTCAAAGCAGAAAAAGGCATTCATCGCTTAGTACGGATTTCTCCATTTGATTCCAACGGCAGACGACATACTTCCTTCGTTTCTTGTGAAGTAATGCCAGAAGTATCGGATGACATTGAAATAGAAATACGTCCGGAAGATATTCGAGTTGACACGTTCCGAGCAAGTGGTGCGGGTGGACAGCACGTAAACAAAACGTCTTCAGCTGTTCGGATTACTCACATCCCAACTGGAATTGTTGTGTCTAGTCAGGCTCAACGTTCTCAATTACAAAACCGTGAAACAGCAATGAAAATGTTACGGGCGAAATTGTATCAAAAAGAAGTTGAAGAGCAAGAAAAGAAACTAGCGGAAATCCGTGGTGAGCAAAAGGAAATCGGTTGGGGTAGTCAAATTCGTTCTTATGTTTTCCATCCGTATTCGATGGTCAAAGATCATCGAACAAATGTGGAGACAGGCAATGTAAGTGCGGTAATGGATGGTGAAATTGATCAATTTATTGATGCTTATTTACGTACAACAATACAATAATAAAATCAAACGGTTTGAAATGGACGTTTGAGTATATAATAAAATTGCGGTGGGATGATAACCACCGCTTTTCATTGATTTTGTATATGGAAAAACATAGAATAGATTTTGGAATCGAGTTTTTATACATAAGGAGTTCTTTTATGAAGCGAAGAGCAAAAACCATACAAATTCCATTTTATGAAAAAGTTAAAAATATTATTTATGTACTGATTGGTTCTTCTATTGTAGCGATCTCATTTAATGCGTTTTTATTACCGAATGAGGTTGCTTCAGGTGGTGTAAGCGGAATTAGTACACTTACATATGGATTATTTGGTTGGGAGCCCGCCTATGTACAATGGGCATTAAATATTCCGTTATTTATTGCCGGCGTTTTGATTCTTGGTTATATTTATGGTTTAAAAACGTTGTTAGGTACTGTTTTTTTACCGTTTGTTGTTTTTTTAACAAAGGATATGGAACCGTGGACAATGGAGCCGATGTTAGCAGCCATTTTTGGTGGCATAGGTGTCGGATTAGGGATTGGCATTGTCTTTCGAGGAAATGCATCTACAGGCGGAACGGATTTGGCGGCACAAATATTAGCCAAATACACGAACATCTCTCTTGGAAAATGTGTAGCCATCATCGACGGGTTAATCGTTATATCGGCTGCTATAGTATTTGATATCGAAAAAGGTCTTTTTGCATTAATTGCTTTATTTATTACAAGCAAAACGATTGATATTGTACAAATTGGTTTAAATCGTTCAAAAATGGTTTTTATCATTACAAATGAGGAAGAAAAAGTACGCGAGGCAGTTTTCCATGAAATTAACCGTGGTTTAACAAAATTTAAAGCTTTTGGTGGTTTTACGGACGAAGAGCGTCATCCATTAATGGTTGTCATCGATCAATCGGAATTTACGAATTTAAAACAAGTTGTCCGCTCGATTGACCCAGCTGCCTTTGTCATTGTTCTTGATGCTGCTGAAGTATTAGGACAAGGTTTTAACAAGATTTCATAAATAAACGTCTTTGACCAAGTTGCTATGCATATAAGTAATCAACATTTACAAAAGAACGAGGGGGAGAAAAATGAAGAAAACGTTTCTGCTTGTCTTTATTGGCGCATTGCTTGTATTGACTTTGGGTGCATGTGGTGGAGGAAATAACAATAGTGATGTCCATGATTCAGAATTGTCTGCTGAACAACTTTATGGTCAATCTTGTGCGAGTTGTCATGGTATGGATTTACGGGAAGGATACGCACCTGATTTAGACAAAATTGGGAGCAAGTATAGTAGTGAAGAAATTGAAGAAATCATCTTAAATGGAAAGGGATCCATGCCAAAGGGATTTTTGAAGGGGAAAGATGCTAAAAAAGTCGCGGATTGGTTAGCGACTCATAAATAAATTTATTTTTGGGCCAAATCACATAAGTGGTTTGGTTTTTTTAAAATTTCATTTATTTTTGTGAAAAGATAGAATTTTGATTTCTATATGGATAATGGTGGTTGTGACGAGATTCACATATCGAACGTGGCACTACTTATCTGAATAAAAAGTCCTTGTTTTTTCTGTTATATTAAGTAAAAAGTTGGAAAAATCCAATTCGATTCCTAAACATCCATTTTAACATGCCGATACAAAACTATAGGTGGATTATAGCTGTTTTATTTGGGGAAAATTAACGGTTACTATTTTCTATAATGTATGTATAATGGATAGAGGAAAACATAATTCAACATAAGCTCTAGTAATTTTACAAGATAGTAGATAATGCGCCAATTTATTCTAGGACTTGAAATATATTTGTAATTTAATTTTAGCTTTTTATGTCAAAAAATGATGTTATAATGTGTAATATGTAGAATTGGGTAGAACGGCATAGTAATAATTTTGGATTTGTGTAAAAAAGAATACTTGAAAATGGTAAAGGTGATTACAAATGATTGTAATGGAAAATGTATATAAAAAGTATCCGAACGGAGTAGTCGCCGTTAATGGGATAGATGTTGAAATAGAACAAGGTGAATTTGTATATGTCGTTGGGCAAAGTGGTGCTGGTAAATCGACATTTATTAAAATGATGTATCGTGAAGAAAAACCAACGAAGGGAAAAATCTTCGTCAACGGAATTGATATAACGAAATTGAAAAATAGTAAAGTCCCGATTTTTCGTAGAAGTATAGGTGTTGTCTTTCAGGATTTTAAATTGTTACCGAAACTTACTGTTTATGAGAATGTAGCTTTTGCACTAGAAGTTATTGAAGAATCACCTAGAGTGATTAAGAAACGTGTAATGAGTGTGTTAGAACTTGTAAATTTAAAACATAAAGCTCGTATGTTTCCTACAGAATTATCTGGTGGTGAGCAACAACGTGTGTCAATTGCACGGGCCATTGTGAATTCACCAAGTCTTGTAATAGCTGACGAACCGACAGGTAACCTTGATCCGGAAAATTCTTGGGAAATTATGCGTGTGTTTGAAGAAATAAATGCCCGAGGGACAACGATTATCATGGCTACACATAATAAACAAATTGTTAATGAAATTAAACACCGGGTTATCGCCATAGATGCAGGTACGATTGTCCGAGATGAACAACGAGGTGAATACGGCTATGAAAATTAAAACTATCGGACGACATGCGAGAGAAAGTTTTAAAAGTATTTTTCGGAACGGCTGGATGACAGCTGCATCTATTGGTGCGGTAACGGTGACATTGTTATTGGTTGGTGTGTTTTTCGCCATTATTATGAATTTAAACTCTGTCGCTACTTCAATTGAAAAAGATGTTTCAATTAAGGTATTGGTTGAAACGACTGCTGATGAAAATCAGAAAAAAGCATTGGAACAACAAATCAATGAGCTAAAAGGTGTAGAATCGGTTATCTACTCTTCGAAAGAAAATGAGCTAAATGAATTGATTGAAAGTTTTGGTGAAGATGGAGAAGTTTTAAAACTTTATGAACAGGATAACCCATTAAATGATGCGTTTATCGTTAAAGCAAGAAATCCAGAATCTACTGGCGATGTTGCAAAAGCAATTCAAAAACTTGAATTTGTATATGATGTGAATTATGGACAAGCGCAAACAGAAAAATTGTTTCAAATTATTAGTATTGCAAGAAATGTAGGGCTTGTATTGATTATTGGGTTATTGTTTACAGCGATCTTCTTAATCTCCAATACAATTAAACTTACAATTAACGCTCGAAGACAAGAAATTGAAATTATGAGATTAGTAGGAGCAACGAACGGATTTATCCGTTGGCCATTCTTCCTTGAAGGTCTTTGGCTAGGAGCATTTGGTTCGATTATTCCTATTAGTATCATTGCTATTATTTACAAGAACGTTCAAAGCTATCTCGAGCCACATCTTGGAAGCACGTTTATCCAATTATTAGACTTTTCACCTTTTGTTTATCAATTAAGTGGCCTATTACTATTAATGGGTTGTGTTATCGGTGTGGCAGGAAGTTTAATGTCCATTCGAAAGTTCTTAAAAGTTTAAAAGGTGATAATCGAAAGTGCTTAATCAATCCAACTAAGATTCATTTATTGGGGACATCTTTCTGGTGTCCCTTGACTTCATCTTTAAATATACATAATCAATCTACGAATCTATTACTAATAAGGGAAGAGGAGGCAAATCATTGAAACGCAAATATTTTTCCCTTATCGGGACTTTTGTTTTGTTACTTAGCACGTTACTAAGTAGTTCAGTTTACGCGGAATCAATTAGTGAATTAGAAAAACAAAAGCAAGAAGCCCAACAAAAAAAGTCACAAATTAATAATGAAAAAGAACAAGTAAAACAAAAAATTAATAAATTAGAAAATCAACAGGAAGCGTTAAAAGCTGAAATTAAACAAATGGATGTAGAGATCAATGAAACGGCACAAAAAATTAGAGAAACAGATCAGCAAATTCAAGAAAAAAATGCCGAGATTGTTCAACTACAAAATGATATTAAAGAAACCGAAGAACGAATTGCAAAACGTGATGAGCTACTAAAAGATCGAATTCGTGCTATCCAACATAGTGGTGGTAATGTCTCATATCTTGATGTTTTGTTAGGTTCACAAAGCTTTACTGATTTGATCGGTCGAGTTACTGCTGTATCAACGATAATGGATGCTGATAAAAATATAATTGAAGAACATAAAGCTGACCATCGTCTTTTAGCTGAAAACAAAAAAAGGGTAGAAACTGAGCGGGAAAATGTTTTACAATTAAAAAAACAATTAGAAGATGCTAAAGCTGAATTAGAAAAGAAAAAAGATGAAAAAGACAAACTTTATGCCCAATTAGAAGAAGAAGTTCATGAACACGAAGAATTAGTGATGAGCCTAGAAGAAGAACAACAATTGTATGCATCTCAAGAAGCAACATTGCAAAAAGCGATTGAAGAAGCAAAAAGGAAAGAAGAAGAGAGAAGGAAAGCAGAAGAGAAAAGGAAAGCAGAAGAAGCAAAACGAAAAGCAGAAGAGGCTCGTAAAGCAAGGGAAGCAGCCAAAGCTTCACAAGAATCATCAAGCACATCGAATACTTCAAATACATCAAAACCAACTTATAAAGCCCCTGCTTCAAATGGTAACTTTGTTCGACCAACGTCTGGGCCTGTAACGTCCGAATTTGGATATCGTGTTCATCCAATCCACGGCACGAAAAAATTACATGCCGGAATCGATATTGGTGGGGCAACAGGTGATGCTGTTTATTCTGTTGCTGATGGTGTGGTGCATCGCTCGTACTTCTCAAGTTCATATGGTAATGTAGTATATATAATTCACTATATTGATGGTAAACAATATGAAACAGTATATGCGCACTTAAGTTCAAGAGCAGTTAGCGAAGGACAAGTTGTATCAAAAGGTCAATATATTGGTGGAAAAGGGACAACAGGTGCTTCAACAGGTGTCCATCTCCATTTTGAAATGCATGAGGGATTATGGAATGGTTCGAAATCAAATGCTGTTGATCCGCGAAAATATATCTCGTTTTAATCATGAAGGGGACTATTGATTAGCTTTTATGCTAATGCGTAGTCCTCTTTTTTAATTGAAATTTATGATTCCCTTTTTCGTGAGAAACAATACAATATTGGTAAGTAAAGCTGTTTTTGGCAGCCTGTACCTAGATAAACTTGGGGCTGATGAATATACACTGTTTTCAAAGGTGTAGTGAACGCACTTTTTTCAAAGGATTGGCGCAAAAACTGTTTTCAAAGGCATAGTGAACGCACTTTTTTCAAAGGATTGTGGTAAAAACTGTTTTCATCGGCATAGTGAACGCACTTTTATCAAAGGATTGCGGTAAAAACTGTTTTCAAAGGCATAGTGAACGCACTTTTTTTAAAGGATTGTAGTAAAAACTGTTTTCATCGGCATATTGAACGCACTTTTATCAAAGGATTGTGGTAAAAACTGTTTTCATCGTCATAGTGAACACACTTTTTTCAAAGGATTGGCGCAAAAACTGTTTTCAAAGGCTTAGTGAACGCACTTTTATCAAAGGATTGGGGTAAAAACTGCTTTCATCGTCATAGTGAACGCCTTTTTTTAAAAGATTGTGGCAAAAACTGCTTTCAAAGGCATAGTGAACGCACTTTTATCAAAGGATCGTGGTAAAAACTGTTTTCATCGTCATGTTGAACGTACTTTTTCTCAGATTTAGCGAAAAGATCTACTTTTAGAACCTTGCTGACTCCTAGATATTCTTGTCTATGTGCACGCTAATATGAAGGAAAATTTGGAAGTTTATGTAGCAAGTAAGGAATTGGTCATTGTGCAAAATATAAATGAGGTATTCGAAAAGTAAGAACATATGAATATGGGAGACTTTTCACAAGACAATTTCAAAATAAATATTTATAATGAATTTTTGAATAGTTTAATTTTTAGATGAAGGTTCTAGTGCCTTTTGTATAAAATACTTAATTGGTATAAATGAGGGATTACGATGACAGTTACAAAATTGGATGAAAAAGTAATTTCATTGATAGAAGATAAAATACAAATGATTCAAACAGATGATAAGGTGATCTATTTAGTAGGTCCCATTAAGTTACCGGTAAATTTGTACGGAAAGACGGTTACGTTTAAATGGTATTGTTGGTTAAAATGTACGGAAGTCGATGGTACAGAAAAAATTATTGAAAAATTGTCGTCTATTAATTTGGCCGAGCTACAACAATCGAGTGTCCTTGTTTACGGTGACTTCGAATATAGTGATGATGCGCTTATACGTTTGCATTCGATTTGTCATACAGGCGATATTTTTGGTAGTAAACGATGTGATTGCGGCTTCCAATTAAAACAATCAATGAAAATGGTCGTTGAACATGGTAGTGGGGCAATCTTTTATCTAGCGAACCATGAAGGGCGAGGAATTGGTTTATTTAGTAAGGCAATGGCGTATATTTTGCAAGAAAATGGTTATGACACTGTAGAGGCAAACTTACAACTTGGTTTTGAGGATGATGCCCGTAATTACGATGATGCAATTCGCGTGTTAAAAGCATTACGGACAAATCCTGTTACATTAATTACAAATAATCCGCGTAAATTAGAAGCGTTACGGAAAGCTGGTATGCCACTTAAAGGGAGAGTACCACTTTGGGGGGATATTTCGGAGTATAATGAAAAGTATTTAGAAACAAAGGTTGCCAGGGCTGGACATTTACGTGATCATGAGGGGAAATGTAATAATGACTAATCATGAGTTTTATATGGATTTAGCGTTAAAAAATGCTTCCGCTATGAAAGGACAAACTTCACCAAACCCGTTAGTAGGCTCTGTCCTTGTTCGTGATGGCGAAATAGTTGGCATTGGTGCACATATGAAGGCTGGTGAGCCTCATGCAGAGATTCATGCGTTACGAATGGCCGGTGAAAAAGCCAAGGGTGCAACGGCTTATGTCACGTTAGAACCTTGTTCCCATCACGGTAGAACCGGTCCATGTGCTGTGGCATTAGTCGAAGCAGGCGTAGCGAAGGTAGTTATTGCGACTCTTGATCCAAATCCTCTTGTCGCTGGCCGTGGTGTGAAAATTTTAGAGGAAGCAGGTATCGAGGTAATTATCGGAGTTCGCGAAAAAGAGTCTCGTAAAATGAATGAAGTGTTTAATAAGTATATTGTGACAAAAAAGCCCTTTGTGACATTAAAGGCTGCGACGACATTAGATGGTAAAATTGCTGCACATACGGGTCATAGCCAGTGGATAACATCCAATGACGCAAGGACCGATGTTCATCACTTACGCAGTGAAAATGAAGCGATTTTAGTCGGTGTAAATACGATTATAAAGGATAATTCCGAATTAACAGCACGAATTCCAGGTGGACGTCATCCCATTCGGGTGATCATGGATACACGTTTACGAATTCCTTTAGATGCTAAGGTTGTTAAAGATAGAAAAGCGCCGACATGGATTTTTACAGGACGTGAGGTTGATGGAAAAAAAGTCGAAAAGTTAGTTGAAGCTGGTGTGAAAGTGTTCCATACGAGCAATTCTGATTTTGTCGACCCTGAAGAAGTACTGACCATTTTAGGAGAACAAGGTATAACATCAGTATTTATTGAAGCAGGTGGCACTGTAAATGGGTCCTTTTTTGAAAAAAAACTCATTGACAAAATCGTTTTATATATCGCACCAAAATTAATTGGCGGAAAGGACGCCCCAACGTTTTTAGAAGGCAATGGGCTTGCAGTAATGAGTGAGGCGATTGAACTCGTTGATTGTACCTTTGAACAAATCGGTGTCGATTGGAAGTTTACCGGTTATCCAATATTTAAGTAGCACAATTAGTGTTCGTTCTAAAAATATTCAGTAGGCAAATATGTTTTGCAATCGCGATAAGTAATAAAAATTTCAATTACACATATAAACATACTATAATGAACTTAAACATAAGATAAATGAGGGAATTCAATGAGGTTTGGCTTTGATATTGATGATACGTTAATTAATGTACGGGAACAGGCATTTCATATTTACAATCAAAAGTTGAATACAAAAGTACCAATTGAAGAATTTTATCAAATTCAACGGTTGGAAATTCATGAACCTTTTGGAATGGATGATATTGAAGGTAGTAAAATGTGGCAGAATATGGAAGATGAGATCTACTTTTCCGATATTCAACCTTTCCCAGGGGCATTGGAATTTTTACAAACTCTCGTAAATAAAGGTCACGACATTTTTTATATTACAGCTCGGTCCAAACGTCATGGAGACCGGACAAAACAATGGTTAAAAGAAAAAGGGTTTCCATTAAAAGAGGATCATTTCTTTTGGGGAATGAAGGATGAAGAAAAAATTAATTTTATTCAAGAGTTGCAGTTAGACTATTATTTTGATGATAGTCCCTATGTATTAAAAACGTTGTTGAACGAATCTGTACGTGTTTTTATTAAAGACCAACCGTATAATCGGTCAATTCTCTTACCCCGTTTTGAAAGCTGGCAGGATTTTTATTTTGGTAAAGATGGAAAGTTATATCTTTCGCAAAAATAAACAAAAAAGTAATGAAAAATACAGGGCTGACACCATCATTTGTGTTCAGCCCTTTCCCTTTTTAATAGAATAAGATTATGCTTCGCTGTCTAAATCAACATTATGATAAACACGTTGTACATCATCAAGGTCTTCTAATACATCGATTAGCTTTTCAAATTGTTCTTGTGCCTCTGCGTCTAATTTTACCTCTGATTGTGGAAGCATCGTTAATTCCGCCACATTAAACTCTTCAATACCAGCTGCTTTTAAAGCTTCTTGTACCGCATGGAATTGATCTGGTTCGGCATAAACAACGACGGAACCGTCTTCTTCAAAGATATCGCGCACATCAATGTCTGCTTCCATTAAAATTTCAAGAACTTCATCTGGTGTTTTACCATCGAAGGCAAACACGGCAGTTGAATCAAACATGTATGAAACTGAACCACTGACACCAAGATTTCCACCGTTTTTACCAAAAGCAGCACGAACATCAGAAGCAGTACGGTTAACATTGTTTGTTAATGCATCAACGATCACCATAGAACCATTTGGACCAAAACCTTCGTAACGAAGTTCGTCATATTGTTCATCGGCACCGCCTTTTGCTTTATCAATTGCCCGTTCGATAACATGTTTAGGCACATTATATGTTTTTGCCCGTTCAATTACAAATTTTAACGCTTGGTTTGTCTCTGGATCAGGGTCACCTTTTTTTGCAGCTACATAAATTTCAACGCCGAACTTTGCATAAATGCGGCTTGTATTTTTATCTTTTTCTGCTTTTTTATACTTGATGTTATTCCATTTACGACCCATAGAAACACGCCTTTCGAAAAGATTTTAATTTGGATGGGGCTGATCCTCCAACATTGGACAACCCAAGTCTATTTTTCATTCGGAAGCACCGAAATTGAAAATTTAAATCACTTAACTATTATACAACAAAATGTTGAACGTGAGAAAAAATTTATAAAAACTGTTCTAGAGAAATTTCGTTTTTAGCATAACTTGTCCTTTCGAATCATATAGTTTTTTTAGAATTATATCATCGTTCTTAAAAAATGCGGCGTATTGATTCTCGAAATGATCTATTTAGACGAGCCATATAATAGAGGAGGGACAAGTTTGCGGAAATCCCATGTTGTGATCTTGCTAATTTGTACGATGGTTTTAACATCATTCGGTACGTATTTAGGAATTCAATTCACAGCGAATGATGAGAAATTAGATGATACAAATCAAGAGGGGACGATTTTCCAACCTTCAACAACCAGTGAAGATTTGGATATGGCTAAAATTCAAAAGACGTATCAATTAATCAAAGAGTCTTATGTGGAAGAAGTTGAGTCAAAGACACTCATAGAAGGTGCAGTCGAAGGCATGCTTGCATCACTAAATGACCCATATTCTGTGTACATGAATGAAGAAAAAGCAGCACAATTTAATAGTTCACTAGATTCATCTTTTCAAGGCATTGGTGCTGAAGTAACGGAAATGGATGGAAAAATTATTATCGTTGCCCCGTTTAAAAATTCACCTGCAGAGAAAGCCGGTTTGAAACCATATGATGAAATTATTCGTGTAGACGGTGAAGAAGTAACAGGCTTAGATGTATATGAAGTAACATTAAAAATCCGTGGCGAAAAAGGGACAAAAGTTGAACTTGAAATTGTAAGAGAAGGTGTAAGTAAACCGTTAACGATTGAAGTGGTCAGGGATACGATCCCAATTGAAACGGTCTTTTCCAACGTGTTTGAAAGTGACGATAAAAAGATCGGTTATATTGAAATTACATCCTTTTCTCGAGAAACGAGCAAAGACTTTACGCAACAATTGGCTGAGTTAGAGGAGCAAGGAATAGAAGGGCTTATTATCGATGTCCGTGGCAATCCTGGTGGATTGTTAACAAGTGTAGAAGAAATTGCCGGAGAATTTATATCAAGTAAAAAGCCAATCTTACAGATTGAAAATCGCGACCAAGGTCGGGAGAAGATCTTTTCTAAAACAAAGAAAGAGAAACCGTATCCTGTTGTCGTTTTGACAGATAAAGGAAGTGCTTCAGCTTCTGAAATTTTAGCTGCAGCATTAAAAGAAGCGGAAGGATATCCAGTTATTGGTGAGCGGACCTTCGGAAAAGGGACTGTTCAGCAGCAAGTTGATTTAGGAGATAAAAGTAATATTAAATTGACGATGTATAAATGGTTGACACCAGATGGTAACTGGATCCATCAAAAAGGGATTGAACCGGATATTCATGTTAGCCAGTCAGAGTTATATCAATTACACCCCTTACAAATTGATGAGTCCTTACATGTTGATATGAATCATGAGCAAGTAAAATATGCCCAAATGATTTTAAAAAATTTAGGTCTTGAGCCAGGACGTGTAGATGGGTATTTTAGTGAAACAACAGAGGCGGCTGTGAAGCTTTTCCAAGAGGAAAATAAGTTGCCTGTAACCGGGCGAATTGATGGAAAAACGGCAGAAGCGATGGAAGAGAAAATTCGTGAAAAACAAGCGGATGCGAAAAATGATCGTCAGTTACAAATGGCATTAAAATATTTTGAATATAAGGATTGACTTTAATCGTTAGAGAAGTACCATTGAGGTGCTTCTTTTTTTGGGGTGAACGGCCAGATATCAGCTAAAAAATTATTCATAGAATGCTATCCATCTCTTGATAGTATTTGCTCAATTGTTCCAAATTTCGGTTAATAAACTTAAAAAGAATATAAATAGGAATATTATGTTATTTTTGTTAAAATAGAAGAAAAACTCAAAATCTATTTTATCACGAATTTATATAAAATGAAGAAAAAGGAGGTGCTTGAATGGAGTGGTTCATTCAATTAGGGAAAGGATTGGGTGCATTTTTCTTTAACCCTTTGCTCTATCTCGGTTTATTGTTCGCTGTGTATTTAGGTTATATTCGGGTGAAGCGGGAGAGGAAAAACTTTACGATCCGAGTCAAAGATGGTTGGTTTGAATTTCGCACATATATAAAAAAGGGATGGTTACTAGGGCTAATTTTTTCAATTGTAGCCTTCCTCATTGGTTTTATGATTCCTTTGGCGTATGTCTTTACCCTAACTGTTGTTACCGTTATTTTATCCATATTTTTGAAACCGGGTGCTTTGTCAGCTGCCTACACGTTTGGGATTTCCTTTTTTATAATTTTGGCGATTGAATATAGTGGTATTGAATTACCAATCTTGCAAGGAATTTTAGACCAAGTGACAAAAGAGGTTATTCCAGGTGCAGCATTACTTACGGGCTTCCTTTTACTTATCGAAGGTAACTTAATAAATAAATCGGCTTCCCAACATACTTCACCAAAATTAGTCCGCAGTAAACGAGGACTGAGAGTTGGTATTCATGAATCAAAACGATTATGGCTTATTCCTATGCTTGTCTTAATTCCATCTAACGCACTATCCATTCCAATTGATTTTTGGCCAATTGTTCCGACAGCAAGCGGAGGATTTACCTTTTTATTTGTTCCATTCTGGTTAGGATTTGGTGCTCAAATCCGTAGCCAACATCCAGAACGAGGCGTACGAGTGATTGGTAAGCAAGTTACGATATTGGGAACTATTGTTACATTTATTAGTGCTGTAGGTTTTTGGTATCCAATTGCATCTATCGTTGCTGTCGGAATTGCAATAATCGGACGTATTCTTATTTCTGTAGTTTACTATGTAAAAGATGATGCACAAATTTTTTACTTTTCGAGAGGCAATCAAGGAATTGTTGTCCTTGATATTATCCCTGGATCGCCTGCTGACAAAATGGGACTGCAGATTGGTGATGTTATTCGTACCGTTAATGGTGTTCAAGTTCAAACAACGCAACAGTATTATGAAGCTTTACAATTGAACCGTGCCTATTGCAAATTAGAAGTTATTGACGATCAAGGGGAAAATCGCCTTGTCAACCGTGCTCTTTATGAAGGTGAACATCATGAACTCGGCGTGATTACTTTTGAAATGGACAGCAAGTGGGAGAAAAAGGATATTAGCTAATTGAATAGACCATGAATTAATAGATTAATAGGTTTGTTTAAAGTAGGATCAGCTACTTTGAGCAAACCTTTGTTTTTGTATTATTACTGAATCGTTTTCATTTATCTTATGAACAAAAAGAACAAAATTTCGTTTAAGTAATTAATTAATTTTATATTGAAAACGGTTACATCAAATGACTTACTAGTTACTATAGAAGTAATCAAAATTTCAGTAAAAAGGGGGAGGAGTATGAAACGATTATTATCCGTGTTCGTTATTTTTACACTATTATTATCCGCATGTTCAATAGGTTCTTCTGGGGATGGGAAGACTTTTCCAACGGGGAATATTGAGTTAGTTGCTCCTGCAACGCCGGGTGGAGGCTGGGATACAACTGCCCGTGCAATCCAAAAAATTTTACGAGATGAAAAACTGGTTGATCAGAATATTAATGTCGTAAATAAACCAGGTGGTGGTGGAGAAGTAGGCTGGCAATACTTGTCGACCAAGGATGCACACCATTTAGCTATAAATTCAAGTTTGTTAATTTCAAATCATTTATTAGGTCAAAGTAATTTAACTTATGAAGATTTTACGCCCATTGCAATTTTAACAACAGAATGGATGACGATTGCAGTTTCAACAGATTCAAAGTTTCAAAATGCCATTGAAATTATGGAGCAATTAAAAGAAGATCCACACTCATTAAAAATTGCGGTTGCACCAGGCTTAGGAAATAACGACCATTTATCTTTTGTTCAAGCTGCAAAGGAATTTGGGGTTGATGTCACCAAGTTGGACTTTATGGTTTATGAAAGTGGCGGAGATGTTTTAACGGCATTGTTAGGTGGACATGTTGATCTAGCAACAATGGCACTTTCAGAGTCAAAAGAACAACATCTTGCTGGTAATCTTAGAATATTAAGTGTCTCTTCTGAAGAAAGAATTAAAGGATTAGAAGATGTTCCAACATGGAAAGAACAGGGTATAGATATTGTTTTCCCTCATTGGAGAGGAGTTATGGGTCCTAAGGACATGACAGAAGAAGAGATTGCTTATTGGGATGATGTATTCAGTAAGATGGTAGAAACAGAGGCTTGGGATGAACTGGTAAAGAATAACGAGTGGTCCCATTTCTATAAAAATAGTAGTGAAGCAAAAGCTTTTTTCGAAGAACAAACAGAAATGTATAACGAATTAATAACGGAAGCGGGATTGGTAGAATAATCATAACGTAATCGTTGGGGGTGTCTGTAGGGTTAAACCCTTTGAACTTATCTAGCCATTTCCATACTAAAGAATGCTAGATATTGTTCAAGGGTCCCTTTAGGCAGCCCTTTTTTGTTAAACAGTGAAAAATTCTTTTGTAGAAAGGAGAAAATCTAGTGACTTGGTTAGTTGAAAAGGAAAAAAGTCAAGGAGAACTAGCAGAACGATTTAAACGGTTAATTAATGGTGATTCAATATTAAAAATCGTTGGTACACATGATGGAATGTCAGCGGTAATTGCAAAAAAAGTAGGATTTCAAGCACTTTACTTATCGGGAGGTGCATTTTCAGCAAGTCAAGGATTACCAGATTTAGGTATTTTACATTCACGAGAGGTTGCAGAAAGAGCAAGAGAAATAATCCGAGCGACAAATTTACCACTGTTAGTAGATATTGATACAGGATTTGGAGGAATACTCAATGTTGCTCGAACAGCCAAAGAAATGGTAGAAGCAAAGGTTGCAGCAGTTCAAATTGAAGATCAAATGCTTCCGAAAAAATGTGGTCATTTAAATGGAAAAAAACTCATACCTGCAGAAGAAATGGCCCAAAAGGTAAAGACAATTAAAGAAGTTGCACCAACATTAATGATTGTTGCACGAACAGATGCACTAGCAGTAGAAGGTAGGGATGCGGCAATTGCTCGGTTAAAAACATATGTTGAGGCAGGAGCCGATATTGTTTTTCCCGAAGCATTAACAACAGAGGAAGACTTTAACGTTTTTAGCGAAAGTTTTGATGTTCCATTATTAGCCAATATGACTGAATTTGGCAAAACACCCTATTATACTGCTGAGGAGTTCCAATCATTTGGTTTTTCAATGGTGATTTATCCTGTTACATCAGTCCGAGTTGCAGCTAAAGCGATCGAAATGGTGTTTACTGAAATTATGGAAAAGGGTACCCAAAAAGACGTACTCAGTCGAATGCAAACTCGTAAAGAATTGTACAAAACCATTAATTTATATGATTATGAGGATTTAGATAAAAAAATAGCAAAGACGATTTTACCAGAAATAAAATAAAGAAGAGGGAGCTGTTCGGGAGTAAGGGTCTAGTAGATTTTTCTTTTATTGGCAGACAACGCATTTAGCAGGTTTATAGACTCTGATGCCTGACGTTTACGATTTCGGTACAAATGCGATTACTGTTCATGCAAGAGATTGAATATGTTTGCTTGACTTTGCACACGTAGAAAAATATGGTACATTTACGTATCACCAAATATTTCAAATTCTATGATTTCGGACTTTTGGATAGGAGCATCCCAATTTAAAACTCTTTTTACTAATCAAGGGTGCTTGAACCAGTTCAAAAATTTAACCCAAGAATTATCATGTTCTTGGGTTAATTAACTGCCTACGAACATCTCCTTAGGATTGGGATGCTATATAATTTCGTCAGATCCTTCCGATTTTACAAAGAGCTTTGTTCATCTGTTTTTGCTTCCCATTTTTTTCTAAGTACATTCATAATTAATGGATAAATAAGAGATAAAATAGTTAAGATTAATAAAACGATCGCTATTGGCGAACCAACAAAAATGTCTAAACTTCCGTCTGAGGCAACGATACTTTTTCTAAAGTTTTGTTCCATTTGAGAACCAACGATTAAAGCTAACACCAGCGGAGCAATCGGAAAGTCATACAGTTTCATAAATAAGCCAATGACACCAAAGATGATTAATATATAGAAGTCAATAATCGCATAGTTCATAGTGTAAGCACCAATAAAGGCTAGAACAAGAATAATTGGATAAAGTATTTTTGACGGGATATCTAGAACTTTAACAAAAACACGAACCATGTAAATATTAATTAAGAAAAGAAAAATATTACCTAAAAATAAAGCATCGACTAAACTCCAGACCATGTTTGGATCACTTTCAAATAATAATGGACCTGGATTTATTCCAAGCATAATCAATGCCCCAAGCATGATAGCAGTCGTACCCGAACCAGGTATTCCCATTGTTAATAATGGAACGAAAGCACCCACAGCTGCAGAGTTATTTGCAGTCTCAGGAGCAGCTAAACCTTCAATGGCTCCTTTCCCGAATCTTTCTGGTTTTTTTGATAATTGTTTTTCAGTACTATAAGCCATCATCGATGCGATGGAGCCTCCTGCTCCAGGTAAAATTCCTACTAGAAATCCTAAAGGAGAACTTCTAAATATCGGCCACTTTGAACGTTTCCAGTCATCTTTTGTAATCCAAACACGTCCGTACTTTGTTTTCTTACCGGCAGGTTTATCGATAGTTAAATAGTTATATAAAACTTCTCCGATAGCGTATACCCCGATGATAATAACTAAAAAGTCAATTCCGTCACTTAAAAAAACGTTGTCAAATGTAAATCGGTACACTCCTGTTTGTAAATCAATTCCTATGGTGCTTAACATTAAGCCAAATCCCATTGAGATAAATCCCTTTACTAGATTACCAGTTGATAAAGCTACAACGGCTGATAAAGTAAATAACATTAAAAGAAAGTACTCTGCGGGACCAAATTGCAAAGCAAAGCTTGCAAGAGGTTTAGCTAAAACCATAAAACCGATGACAGCGACTGCACCACCGATTAGAGAACCAATGGCTGTGATTGCAATAGCAGGGCCTGCACGACCTTGTTTTGCCATTTGGTAACCATCAAAGGTAGCCGCAACGGCAGATCCATCTCCTGGTGTGTTAATTAAAATAGAGCTCAATGATCCGCCATACATGGCACCATAATAGATCGTAGCCATGAAGATAAGTGCACTTGTAGGATCCATACCAAAGGTAACAGGAATTAAAACAGCAATGGCTGTCGCTGGTCCTAACCCTGGTAACATCCCAACAATCGTACCTAGAAATCCTCCGAACATAACAAATAATATATTTTCCGGTTGGAGTACAGTGACAAATCCATGAAAAATACCTTGCCAATCCATTTATTATTTCCCTCCTTTTTAATTATGGTAGACTAACATCTAATAGATGGTAGAAAACATACCATGAACCGACACTAAAAAGTACAGCAACTGAAAGATTAACAAGCCACTTGTTTCTCCCGTTTACGATAAAAAGGATGGCTAACATATATAAAATGGTAGAAGCCAAATATCCGATTCTTTCAAAAATAAATGCGTAAATAAGAGATATTATTAGCGTTGAGATGATAAGAACAGGAGCGCGTCCTTTAAATAACAATTTGACTTCTTCCTTTTTTGGATAATGTTTTAATAATTCCTTTATGAAATAAATAACACTCATAATAAATAGAAAAATACTAATAATCAATGGGAAATACATAGGCGCATTTGGGTCACCTAATTTTGCTTTAGGGAGATTAATGGTATAGATAAAATAAAAAATGCTTATCAAAATACAAACACTTGGTACGATCAACCTGCCCAATCTAACCTCATCCTTTCTATAATGGATTTTGTTATTTATAATCAGTTATTTTAGAATTATTTTACAATTCAACTTTCAATTTTGTAATCGTTTCCAAAATAATTTATATAAATTACAAAAAAGACTTTTTGTTCATTTTGTGCACAAAAAAGCACCTTGAATCACCTCAAGATGCTTTTGTAAGCTTTATCTTTTGAAATATTTTCTTTCAGGTCTGCCTACAATGCCGTATTCTAGTTCTGCTGTAACTTCATGGATGGATACTAAGTACTCTAAATAACGACGTGCGGTTGTTCTAGATGCTCCCATTCGTTCTCCCATTTCTTCAGCTGTAATTCCTCCTTCAATTTGATTTAATATGTTTTTTACTTTTTCTAATGACAGAGAGTCAATTCCTTTAGGATAATTTGGTTTTGAACCGTTTTTGTCTCCAAAATATTGATCTACTAAATTTTGATTTACTTTATCCACACTATTCAATAATCGTTTTCTCTCGATATAGTTTTTAATTGTCTTTTCAATTTTTTCATATGTAACTGGTTTTATTAAATAATGAAATACGCCATTTCGAATCGACTCTTCTAAATGTTGCTTTTCTGTTGCTGCTGTAATAATGATAATATCCACTTGAGGAGCCTCTTTTCTAATAATAGGAAGTAGTTCAGTACCTAATTGATCAGGTAAATAGATATCTAATAAAATAAGATCAATGTTTTCATGCCTTTTCAGTTTTTCCAATGTTTCTTTAGCATTGTAAGCTTTATCAATAACCTTTACTTTATCCATTTTTTGCAAAAATTGTTCGTGAATCGCTGCAATTCGAAAATCGTCCTCCGCTATTAATATATTCATTATTTAACCACCCCGTTATTTATTGATTGCTCCTTTGGTATATATACTGAAAATATTGTTCCATTCCCTTTGTTCTGTTGAATTTCAATATCCCCGTTCAAATAATCAACGACAGATTTTACGTTAAATAATCCGTAACCCCGATATTTTCCGTTCTTTGATGATACACCTTTATAGAAAACTTTAGGTATTTCCTCCTCATCCGAAAACCCTTTTCCATTATCACTTACTTCAATAATGATATCGTTCCCAATATCGGTCGCAAAAAATGTTACAACTCCTTTTTCTTGTTCTACTGCTTCAATCGCATTATCAATTAAATTCCCAATAATTGTAACGATATCAGCTGTTTGGATGAAGTTTGGAAGTTTTGATAATGAGGAGTTTTCATCAATAGTAAATTTTACTTTCTTTTCTGAGGCCTTTCCTAGTTTACCTAATAAAATGGCTTGAACCCTAGGATCGTTGATTTGGTTAAAAATAATTTCATTATGGAAGTTTAATTGGTTCGTTTCCTCTTGTATAAGTTCAATTACTTGATCATATTGTTTGAGCTGGAGTAAACCTGATATCACATATAACTTATTTGTAAACTCATGAGTTTGGGCACGGAGTTCTTCAGAGTAATTTTTAATTTCAGTAATTGTCTCTGCCATTTTTTGAATATCTGTTTTATCTCTAAAGCTTGCTACAACACCCACTTTTTTACCGTTTTCCATTATAGGCGTATAGCTTACGATAAAAATTTTATTATTTAAATTAATTTCTTCGTCTTTTGTGTTTATATTAGAATTTAGTATTTTTACCATTTTGAAATCTGGTAAAATTTCTTGAATCGGTTTATTAATACACTCTTTGGAAATCCCGAGCATTTCCTTTGCAGATTTGTTTATTAATGTAATCATCCCTTTTTGGTCAATGGATATAATTCCCTCGTTAAGGGATTTAAGAATTGTTTCACGTATAGTGTAAAGGGATGCGATCTCGTCTGGTTCTAATCCTAAGATTTGTTTTCTAATACTTTTTGATAACAAGTAACCAGCATAAGATCCAATCGTTAGTACACTAACTCCTATAAGAAATACTTCTTTTAATGTTGGAATAATAAAATTGTGAATTGTTTTTTTGAAAAATCCGACACTGACAACCCCAATAATTTGTTGATATTCATCTGTTTTAATAGGGGATTTTGCCCAAATAATTTTACCGTTAGGGGTTTCAGCTTCAATCGTATATTCACTACCAAAAACAATAGCTTTATAATTATCTTCATCATAGAGATCATGATGTAAATCATGATCAGGGGATAGATATGTTGTGCCATTTTTATACTCTATTAATATGTAATCCGGTTTCACTTTCCCTTTTATTTGATGAATCATGGCTTGTATTTCACCAATGGATTCATCATTATTGGTTTCGGGATTTTTTACGACTGGTAACAAAGAGATTGATTTAGAAGTTTGTAAGGCGAGAGATTCAATCTCCTTCCTCTCGTCTACAATTTCATAATATATAAATAAAACGGTAAATATGGTGATGACGAAAAAAATAAGTAAGCTAATTAGAATTATAATCTTCGTTTGTAATTTCACATTTAACCTTTTCAACATTTTCTGTTCACCGCAAATCACTTGATTAAACTAATAATTTAGAATTATATTTATATTATAACTTATAAGTGAACTCACTAAAATATTTAAGGATTAATTTTTTGCATATAACATTTTGTACTGGAATAAATATGGTAACAAGAATAATGAACGATGCGCACATTATTTACTTAAATAATGTTTAAATGGAAAACAGCCTTAAAGGCAATTTCATATGATGATTTCCATAAACAAAATGCGGAAAGAAGGCAGGGGTTATCCTTGATTGTAAAAAAGCTAGTTATCATTTTATGGGGTTTTTTAATGGGGGGATTGTTAAATTTTATTAATGTCCCGGCAGGTTGGCTTATTGGTGCTATGATTGCTGGAATGATATCAGCCATGACTTTTGGTAGAATGAATAGTAATAAATATGTATTTAAAAGTGGCTTATGCTTATTAGGCATCAGTTTCGGTGCAAATATAAATATTGATTTTTTTATTTCCTTAAAGAATCTTTTGTTTCCCTTGATCATCAGCATCTCTTTAATATTAATAATTGCTCTGATTTTATCAAGACTATTATATAAAAATTCAAATTTAAATTATGTAACGGCGTTATTTTGCTGTATTCCTGGCGGGGCTTCCGAAGTAATTGGAACGAGTCATGATGCTGGTGCTGATGAACGAATTGTTGCTGCCTTCCATACTGCAAGAATAACTTTGTTTGTTTTCTCAATTCCTTTGTTAACCGGTGTTGCCTCTAATGCTTTATCCAATCGTTTGTCAGACGATTTTCAAGTAAAAATAGGGATAGTAGAGATTCTATTTATTGTATTATTCATTATTTCTACGATATTAATAGAAAAATTAATACGTATCCCCATTGGTCCGTTGTTTATATCAATGGTACTTAGTTTCTTAGTGAATCAATTTTTTGACTTTGGGAGTAACTTTTACATATTGCCTATAATAGGTCAAGTCATCATTGGAGTGGTGGTAGGACAAAAATTTGACCGTGAAGCTTATCAACAAATAAAGAAACTAGGTTTACTTACATTAACAATATTATTTGTTCTATTTGGAACAAGTTTTATCATTGCCTATTTATTTTCACTCATTTCAAATTTAGATTATGCGGTAAGCTTATTAGGGGTTGTTCCTGCCGGTGCAGCAGAGATGTCATCCACAGCCTTTGCTTTAAATTTAGAGCCTTCGATAGTCGCAGCACTACAAACTGCACGTCTAATTGTTATCTTTCTATTATTACCTCTGCTTACCACATATGCCCAAAAAATGTCATTGGTGTTAGAAAAGCCCGAGGATAAACATTATAAACATTATTCTTGATTGTTAACATTTGTAAAGTTTGCTATTTTAACAAATATTTTATTAGTATATTGATCCTTCCGTTAGTTATCATAATTCATATAATTTGAAAATGAATAATTCAACATTTACACTATATATGTGGAGTGAACCACATATTATACTGAAATATGATACGAGGTGAGTATTCATGGGAAAAAAAGTAGCTGTTGTAATGACAAGCCTTTTCGAGGATTCAGAATTTACTTCTCCAGCAGATGCATTTAAAGAAGCTGGACATGAAGTCATTGTCATTGAAAAAGAAAAAGGAAAAACATTAGAAGGAAAACATGGAGAAAAAGTTCTTGTAGATGCTGCCATTGATGATGTAAAACCAGAAGACTTTGATGCCTTGTTAATTCCTGGCGGCTTTTCACCTGATTTATTACGGGATGATGACCGCTTTGTAGATTTTACTAAAGCATTCATGGATGCAAAGAAACCAGTATTCGCCATTTGTCATGGACCACAATTACTAATCACAGCTAAATCACTAGAAGGACGTAAGGTAACGGGTTATAAATCGATAAAAGTTGACCTAGAATATGCTGGCGCAAATTTTGTTGACGAAGAGGTTGTTGTTTGTGGCGATCAATTAGTAACAAGCCGTACACCAGCAGATCTTCCAGCTTTCAACCGTGAATCATTAGCCTTACTGAACAAATAAATGATGGAATGATGAAAGGGACTGACAACGCAGTCCCTTTTTGCATTTTTATTGATGGCTGTGCATATGTGTTTGGATTAGGTTTTTTGATGAATATGCCTTTTTGATTTTTCTTTAAATATAAACCAAACAAGAAGGCTCAGTCCAACCAATAGTACTTCTAACGATAGGATGTACCACGGATGAGGACCTAAATAATCTAATAAACTGGCGCTTTCAGGTTTCTGCCTTAAAAACATATAGTTGCCACCGGTCAAATGATTTGTAAATAAAATAATCGGGAATAAAAGATTTAAAAATATAATGATTTTAACAACCGATCGTAGGGTTGGTCGATAATGCTTGCTCCATGTAAAATAGAGAACTGTCCAAACCATAACGATATGAGTGTAGAAAAAGTGCAAAAATCGAAAATGAGGAAAACCGAAGTCTAATACAGGTGTTAAAATGGCTTGTGTTGCACCGAGTAAGGCAATAAATAACAAAAGTTCGTAGATCCATTTGTTTCCCGAAAAAAGAAGTAAGACACATAAAATTAGTCCGATGCTACATAGGTCAAGTGGTAAGGATTGATAAGTAAACCAAATGTCATTCTTAATTTGCCAAAGGTGGAATAAAATTTCAAACAAAAACAATGAAACTGCAACCGCCAATTCCACTGTACGCATGTTTCGTGTTGGTAACTTATTACGAAGGAGATAGAGTATGCAACAACCACAAAAGAAAACAAAAAGCGTTATCATATGTTGTGCCGAGAATATTGTAAATGGATAATTTAATGTATTCACCCCAAACCAATCCATCGCCATCCTCCTTATTTTTATTGTGTGTCAATTTTCCAACATTATATGAAAAAACGATGGCGATAGAAAATTAAAATAGAAGAAGATTTAAGGTTGTTAACCTACTTTTTCTTCTTTTCCTTGATCATCCCCTGATTGAATAGCTAAGGCATTTAATTCTGTTTTGATTTTTTCTAATACAAATTTCCGTTCTTCTTGAAACTTGTGGCCGTCTCGAAAATAGATTGGTGTTCCTGTCACGAGCGCTTTCTTTTTCTTACTGGCATAGAGCGGGACAAAACATATGTGTCGTCCTGTTTCTTTAAAAAAATATTTTTCAATAAATAAAAATCCATCATATAAGTCGCCAACTGTTGCTGAGGAACTACTATAATCGATATTCGGAAAAATGATAACGTGTTCACCCGCGTTTAATACTTCGATTGTTTTCTTAAATGTATCCATGATTGAACGAGAACCGCGGTAAACTGGGATTGCTTGTCCGGACTGGATTAACTTCGGTATAAATCGGGATATTGGAAAGGCCATAATTTTAGCTAATGTTTTTGGCCAGCCGAAGCGCTTAGTAAAGGTAAACTCCGAATATTGTTTAAAACAAATGTGTTTATTAAAAAAAACATGAAGTGCCCATACATGTAAAGGCTTTGGAAATGAAAGTAAGGTGACAATTGGACCATGCATATTTTGATGATGGGAAACGTATACAACAGGACCTTTAAAATTTGCAACTTTGTCAACGGAATATTTCTTATAAAAAAGACTAAGAATCCATCGACTAAATTTAAATAATGGACCATAAAAATTACTCATCAAAATCACCGGCTTGTTTCAATTGTTTTTTAAATTGGCGATTGAAGTTGAAAAATCCAGCCATAATACGATGGAAGATTTTTAATGAATCTTTTATTGTTCGGTAATAGGATCCTTTGTTATTGTTATGATAGATGGTTTGAATCACGACTTCACGAATTCCCAGTTTTCGTTTTTTCGCATAAATTAACATATTAATTTCATATTCATAACGTTCGCCTTTCAGTAGCGTCATTCTTTCTAAATGGGAGAAAGGTATGGCTCTTAAGCCTGTTTGTGTATCTTGCAACTTACTGCGGAATAGAAGATAAAATCCAAAACTTGTAATTGTATTGCCAATATAACTCCGTTTTGGCACATTTGCTTCATGAAAATTGCGGATCCCTAAAACTAAGTGGTTAGGATTTTTTGCAAAGAAATCGGATACACGACAGACGTCTTCTAATGCATGTTGTCCGTCGGCATCTGCGGTTACAACCCCTTCAATTGTAGGGAATTTGTTTAAACAATATGAAAAGGCGGTTTTCAAAGCTCTTCCTTTTCCTTTATTTCCATTATGGACGATCACTGTGCAGTCTTCCATATTCTGTAATTCATTAAAAATATAATGGGTACTTGGATTACTACCATCATTTACCACAATGACATGGGGGAATCCTTTATCCAATAAACGTTCCACATATTCAATTAGTTGCTCTGGTGGATTTAGAGCAGGTATGATCACCACTTGTTTTTTCATATGATATGTCTCCTAAATAGAATTTATATTATTAATATATTTATTAGTATGAACAATATTTTATAACGAAAAACTACATTTCTCTAATCATACGTTTAAAGGTTCACAATTTGACTTCTAATTTTATAATAGATATAATTATTTCGAATTAGAAATAGTTAAATTCGAACAGTTCCATTTCAAAAAAATGTTAAGCTATATGATCTTGAAAGGGGATTAATCTATGATTCATATTTTTAAGAAAGGGAATGATGAAAGTAAACCGACGTTATTACTATTACATGGGACAGGTGGAAACGAGCGAGATTTGTTTCCCCTTGCTGAACGGATTGATCCGAATGCCAATGTATTAAGTGTTCGCGGTAATGTAGTAGAAAATGGAATGCCGAGATTTTTCCGACGTTTAGCAGAAGGCGTTTTTGATATAGAAGATTTAATCAAACGGACAGAGGAATTGAATGAATTTCTAAACGAGGCTGCAGATCAATATGGATTTGATCGAGACCATATTTTAGCAATTGGTTATTCAAACGGAGCGAATATTGCAGGAAGCTTACTATTTCATTATCAAGATGCTTTAAAGGGGGCTATACTCCATCATCCAATGGTACCGAGAAGGGGGATTGCATTGCCTGATTTAACAGGAAAGAAGATTTTTATAGCGGCAGGGAAAAATGACCCGATTTGCTCTCAAGAAGAGTCAGTGGAATTAAAAGACTTCTTTGAAGGTGCAGGAGCGAAGGTTGAAATGTTCTGGGAAAACCACGGTCATATGCTGACTTATCGTGAATTAGAAGCTGCAAAAACATGGTATGATCAAATTTATTAGAAATAGACATTGGCTACTCGAATGGAGTAGCTTTTTTTAGCAAAAAATGAGAGATATTCAAACACAAAAATTCTATATAAAAATGTCAGAAGAAACGATTCAATAATGGCGTCCTATTTATAAAACAAGTAAAATAGTAATATAGGAAAGGAGTGTAGGTAATGAAATATGTAGACACATGGGATTTAGATGCTATTTTTCCAGGTGGTACCAAATCACCACAATTACAAGACAAATTAAAACAAGTGGAAGGAAATATTGAAGAACTGAAACAACAAATCACCAGTTGGAACTTTACAGAAAACAAATCCGCTCAACCGTTAAAAGTTATTTTAGCGCAACAAGAAACGATTGAAAAAAGATTGTATCAAGCAGCAACGTTTATCAATATGTATCAAGATGCATATATGGATGATCAGTATGCTAATGTTGTACGTGGACAAGTTGCGGAACTTGAAACGGAATTACAGAAACTTTCCACTACATTTAACAAGAAATTAGTTGCGATTTCCGATGAAGACTGGAATAAACTTTTAGAAGATTCGCAATTAAAAGAACTGTCTTTTGTATTAAACGAATTTCGTGATGAAGGGAAGCGGCTTCTTTCAGAAGCGGAAGAAAAAATTATCGCTGAACTGGATAAAGACGGGTTGACCGCTTGGAGTCGACTTTATGATACGATTGTTTCAATCATGACGATTCCGTATACCGATAAAGACGGAAAAACAACAGAGCTATCTGTCGGTCAAGCTATGAACCGTATGTATGCTGACTCTGACCCAGAAGTGCGTAAACAGTTATTTGAAAATTGGGAGTCGGCTTGGACAAAATTTGCTCCCATTTTTGCCGATAATCTGAATCACTTAATTGGTTATCGTCTTACGTTGCAAAAGTTACATAACCGTAAGCATTTTCTTGAAGAGCCGCTTGAATATAACCGGATGACTAAAGAAACGTTAGATGCCATGTGGACAGCCGTTTCGAACAATAAACAGCCGTTCGTTGACTTTTTAAATCAAAAAGCGAAGGTTTTAGGAATGGAAAAATTAAGTTGGCAAGATGTTGATGCACCAGTTGCTGTCGGTGATGTTAAGCCAACGAAGTTTTCATATGATGAAGCATGTGATTTTATTATTGAGAATTTCTCCACCTTTGGACCAAAATTAGCAGCATTTGCTAAACATGCACTTGAAAACCGTTGGGTGGAAGCGGAAGACCGTCCAAATAAACGACCAGGTGGCTATTGTACAGAACTTCCTGAGTTCCAAGAATCACGAATTTTTATGACTTTTACCGGTTCTAACAGTGATGCGAGTACATTAGCTCACGAACTCGGTCATGCTTTCCATAGTCATGTAATGAATGACTTACCACGTTTAAATCAACATTATGCGATGAATGTGGCTGAAACAGCAAGTACGTTTGCGGAAACGATTATTAGCAATGCGACAGTAGCGAATGCGAAATCAAAAGAAGAAAAAATTAGTCTTTTGAATGCGAAAATGGAAAATGCAATAGCCATGTTCATGAACATTCATGCCCGCTTCTTGTTTGAAACTGCGTTTTATGAAGAGCGAACCAAAGGATTCGTGACAGAAGAACGTTTAAATGAATTAATGGTGAATGCGCAAAAAGAAGCTTACTGTGATCGTTTAGCTTCTTATCATCCACATTTCTGGTGTAGTAAATTACATTTCTTTATTGATGATGTGTCTTTTTATAATTTCCCATATACCTTTGGCTATTTGTTCAGTTTAGGTATTTATGCCGAGTACTTGAAAAATCCTGAAGGCTTTGAAGATAAGTATATTGCACTTCTTCGTGATACTGGTTCAATGAAAGTAGAAGATTTAGCAATGAAGCATTTAGGAGTGGATTTAACGCAACCGGACTTCTGGGAAGCAGGGATTAAATTAGCTGCTCAAGATGCGGAAGAATTTATTCGTTTAACAAATGAAGTAATGAATTAAATATTTGATTGATGTAAGCCTATCTCATCATTTTGGGATAGGCATTTTTTATAATTTCTAGTTTTTTAAAAGAATAAATAGAGAAATAGACAAGTAGAATGATTACGAATAGCCATTTTGAAAATGAATTTGGAGGGGAAATGATGAAAAATTTAGTTGAATTAGATAAGAACCATTTTATTCATCCCACTTCATCGATCCAACAGCAACAGGAATACGGTCCGAAAATCATAGTAGAAAAGGGAGATGGCATATTTTTAACTGATAAGGAAGGGAATGTTTTTATTGATGCGATGTCATCTTTATGGAATGTGAATGTCGGTCATGGGCGCAAAGAATTAGCAGAAGTGGCAAAACAGCAAATGGAAAAATTGGCCTTTAGCTCGGCATTCTCTACATTTAGTCATGAGCCTGCCATTCTTCTAGCTGAAAAAATCGCTTCGATTGCACCGGAAGGATTAAATGCAATCTTTTTTACATCGGGTGGTTCGGAATCGAACGATACGGCTATTAAAATTGCCCGTCACTATTGGCGAATTCAAGGCGATACACAGAAAAAGAAAATAGTCGCATTAAAAAGAGGGTATCATGGGGTTGCTGCAGCTTCAACAAGTGCAACAGGTATACCGGAGTTTTGGAGTATGGCTGGACGTTTAATGGAACATGTCGTTCATGCAGAAACACATTATATGAAAGGGACACAAATCGCAATTCAATCCCTTCGAGAGATCATTGAACAAGAAGGTCCTGAAAACATTGCGGCCTTTATTGTAGAACCTGTACAAGGAGCTGGTGGTGTTATCGTTCCATCAGAAGATTATTTAATAGAAGCTAGGAAAGTTTGCAACGAATATGACATATTAATGATTGTTGATGAAGTCATTACAGGCTTTGGTCGTACAGGTAAAATGTTTGGTATTGAACATTTTAATCTTCAGCCAGATATGATTACTTTTGCTAAAGGGATCACAAGTGGCTATATCCAGCTTGGTGGTGTCATTATCTCTGATCATATCCATGAAGTGTTAAAGGAGAAATCAAAAGGAACTCTATTTCATGGTTATACGTATAGTGGTCATCCAGTAGCGACAGCGGTTGGTCTAAAAAATTTAGAGATCATTGAAAGGGAAGGTCTAGTAGAGAACGCAAGAGTAATGGGGAACCGGCTTTTAAAAGGGTTCCAAAAATTACAAGAAGAGATCGATATTGTTGGTGACGTTCGTGGTCTTGGTTTACTAGGAGCTATTGAATTCGTTCAAGATCGATCGAATCATCAAAGATTTGCACCGGAACTTCAAGTGGCTGTGAAGGTGATTGAAGCTCTTCATCAAAGAGGTATTATTTGTCGGCCCGTCACTTATGAAGGTGTCGACATTATATGTTTTGCTCCTCCGTTAATAATTAATCAATACCAAGTTGATACAATTTTAGAACGCTTGCAAGATGCAATACTAGACGTCCGAAAGCAATTAGGTTAGGTTTTAATATTTAGTTCATTTTAATAGAAAAGGAGTTTTCTTTTTGATTTTCATCTAGTTTTCGCACAAAAATGGTTGGATTCGCACGAAAAATGGAAAATTCGCACCAAATTTTAGTGGATTCGCACAGAATTTTAGTTTTTCGCACACTTTAACTTGTCTTTCGCACGTTTTTTCTTGGATTTCGCACAAACTTACCAAAAAAGGTGGGGAAATATGAGCAATAACCAACAATTTTTAAAGGTTTTAGGAAAAAAAGACGTTCTAGCCCTTGCATTTGGGGCAATGATTGGTTGGGGTTGGGTCGTTTCTTCAGGAACATGGATAACTGAAGCGGGGTCAATCGGTGCGGTTTTAGCTTTTGCAATTGGTGGCGTGCTCGTGTTGTTAATCGGTTTGACATATGCGGAATTAAGTTCTGCATTACCTCTTGCAGGTGGGGAATTCGTTTTCTCGTATCAGGCAATGGGGCGATTACCGTCCTTTATTACGACATGGGCTGTCATCTTTGGTTATGTTTCGGTTATCGCCTTTGAAGCGGTTGCTTTGCCAACAGTTTTTGAATATATCATACCGAGTTTCAGTCAAGGATACCTATATACTATTGCTGGTTGGGATGTGACTATTACGTGGGCAAGTGTAGGTATTATTGGATCGATAATCGTCGCTTGGATAAATTATCGCGGTATTAAGTTAACGACTGTAGTTACGTTTTTATTTATTGTTTTGCTTCTAATCTCAGGTTTATTACTATTAACCGGTAGCACGATATCAGGCAATTTTGCTAATATGGAGCCTTTGTTTGAACAAGGTATAGGTGGACTGTTGACTGTAATCATCATGACGCCATTTTTCTTCGTTGGCTTTGATGTGATTCCCCAGGCAGCGGAAGAGATTAATTTACCAAAAAAGAGGATTGGGCAGCTTCTAATTATATCGGTGATTATGGCAGTTGTTTGGTATATTTCAATTATCATTGGTGTTTCTATGGTCATGACCCCGGGAGATATTGCAAATTCAAATTTAGTGACTGCTGATGCCATGGCTAAATCCTTTGGCGGAAGTCAGGTAATGGCGAATATACTCGTACTTGGCGGAATTGGCGGGATTGTAACAAGTTGGTTAGGTTTTTATGTCGGCGGTAGTCGAGCCATATATGCATTGGCTAGAGCGGGCATGTTACCTAAATCATTAGGTGAGCTCCATCCAAAATATAAAACACCTTATAAGGCTATTATGCTAATCGCAGTATTATCTACTGCAGCACCATTATTAGGCCGTCCTGCACTTGTATGGTTTGTTAATGCAGGTGGACTTGGGCTTGTCATTGCTTGGACAATGGTTGCCCTATCCTTTATTATTTTAAGAAAAAAAGCACCAGAAATGAATCGACCATATAAGCTACCTGGGGGAACAGTTATTGGTTGGTTCGCGATTATCATGGCACTTGGTATAACGACACTTTATTTACCTGGGATGCCTTCTGCCCTTACTTTAGTAGAATGGATCATCTCAGGATTCTGGTTGCTTTTAGGGATAATTTTATATAATCTATCAATGAAAAAATATGGTAAAGAAAATGCAGATCGACTGATAAAAAAAGAAATTAAGAGGGTCCTTGAATAATAAGATATTTTCAATATTAAAGAGGTACTGCAAAACATGGGGCTACTTTTGAAGAGGCCCCTATGTCTATTTATATTTTAATAGGATAATGGTAAACAATCACAACACTGTAAATAAATTGCCTATTTGAATGAATCGTGATAAAATGATTCAAAAATTAAACAGTTCAACTGTTGAACTAATTTTTTATAGTAAAGGTCGGATTAATTTGGAACAGCGGAAGATTTATGAATTAATTGATAAGTATATTGAGATAACCCATGAAGTATGGAAAAATAGTGAGATTCTGATTCGTGAAGAAATAAGTGAAGATCTAACCAATGATCAACACTATATTTTACGTTATATTTATAAAAATAGAAATGCGACAACAACAGGTTTGGCCGAGGCTTTTTCTGTTCAAAAAAGCGCAATTACAGCCATTGTCAACCGACTCGTTGAAAAAAATTACATTCAACGTATCCATGATGAGACAGATCGCCGGTTTATATTCTTGACTTTAACAGATGAAGGGAAAAAACTATTTGAAGAAACGGAAGAAAAAATTTTTAATCTAGTTAAATCCTTTATAACGAAATTCGATCGTGATGAAATTGAAAATTTCATAAACACTTATGAAAAACTCGCTAGGATCATTCGAGGTATGCGGTAGATGTAGTGAATCATGGAGAGGTAAAACTTTAATTAATAGTTCAATTGTGAAACTATTTAACGAATGAATAATCCAAGAAGATGGAGGAAATAAAATGAAAGCAATATTAAAAGGAAAATGGTTTATCTTCATTGCATGGATTGTAGCGGCGGTCCTTCTTTTTATTACCGCACCGGATATGGGGAAGTTAGTACGTGAAAAAGGACAAATTACTGTTCCGGAAGGCTATACTTCTTCGGAAGCCCAACAAATCCTTGATGAAATTAACCAACAAAAAGATACGGGGAATACGATTTCATTGGCTCTGGTATTCCATAATGAGGAAGGGTTAACCGATGAGGATTTTAAAGAGGCAGAAAAGGCAGTTAATCAATTAGATGATAAGAAAGAAGAATTAGGAATTACGGAGTTATTAACACATTTTCATCAAGCCGAGTTAGAGGAACAACTTGTATCAGAAGATGGTAAAACAATATTAGTATCGGTTACAGCTGATTGGAAAAACCGAACTGCGAAGGAACTAAGCGACGCCTTTTATGAAGCCATTGATAATATTCATTTAGAACATTATTATACCGGTGCTGAACTAATCTCGGAAGATGTCATTGTTGCGGCTGAAGAAGGTGTTAAGAAAACAGAAGCGATTACGATCGTGTTTATTTTAGTCGTATTAATTGCTGTTTTCCGTTCTGTAGTGACACCTTTTATACCTTTGCTTACCGTTGGGATTAGTTATTTAGTATCCCAATCTATCGTGGCGTTTCTAGTTGATACCATTAATTTTCCATTATCGAATTTCACACAAATCTTTTTAGTAGCGGTATTGTTTGGAATCGGTACGGATTATTCCATTTTACTCATGAATCGATATAAAGAGGAGTTAACCCAGCAAGAAACCATTTCAGAAGCGATTATTGAAACTTTTCGTCATGCAGGAAAAACCGTGTTTTATAGCGGGATCGCTGTATTTATCGGTTTTGCTGTGATTGGACTTTCTCAATTCTCTTTATATCAATCGGCCGTTGCCGTTGCCGTTGGTATCGCCGTGTTAATGTTAGCCTTATTTACTATTGTTCCGTTTTTTATGTCTATACTCGGAAATTATTTATTCTGGCCATCGAATAATACACTTGGTCATAAACCTAGTAGACTATGGAATATGGCAGGAAACTTCTCCTTTGCCAGACCCATACTCTCACTTATTATCGTAGCCATTATTACAGTACCATTCATGATCACGTACAATGGGAACTTGTCCTATGACTCAATGAATGAAATTGGTGATCGCTATAATACCGTGAAGGGATATAACATTATTGAAGAAAGTTTCACCCCTGGAGAAGCGATGCCAACAACAATTGTCATGAAAAATGATGAAGCAATGGACGAAAGTGAATATTTAACCCTGATCGAAGTAGTTAGTCAAGAATTGGAAAAAGTAGATGGTGTCGATAAAGTTCGTTCACTGACGAGACCTACTGGAGAAAAATTAGAAGATTTACAAGTTGCTAAACAAGTAGAAACATTGAAAGATGGAATTAATGAGGGAAATGAAGGAATCAAGCAAATTCGAGATGGTTTAGATGAGGCAAGCAAACAAATATCAGATTCAGCCCCTAAATTAACGGAAGCTACTGATGGTATTCAGGCCTTAATTGATGGAACGTCCGAACTTCAATCTGGGTTGACGGAATTGCAGACGGGCTTACAGCAAATTGCGGATGGTGTACGATCTGGAGCAATTGGTGCTGGTGAAGCAAAATCAGGTGTTGAAGAAATTAAGAAAAATGCAGAGACACTCCTTTCTGGTTATAAGCAATTAGCAGATGGTTATGTTGAATTAGAAACCAACTTAGCAAAAATCCACTCCGGTTATGAAGAAATTGGGAATGAGCTAAATAAATTAAATGAACAGATTGGTGCATTACAAGATGCATTTAACTATGTAGGTGCCTATTTAAATGGTCAGCCGATAAGTGAACAACAACAAATGGCGGTGACCAGTTTTGGTTATATTGAGCAGTTTTATAATCAATTAAAAGAAGGTTTACCTACTCTACAAGATTCATATAGCCAATTGACAAGTGGGTTAAATAATGTTCTTGGTGGCCTAAGTTATGCTAATGAACAGTTCGCAACAGCTAATGCTGGTTATGAACAATTAGTAGGTGCTTTCCAACAATTGATCGATGGTTTAGATCAATTACAAACTGGTCTTGAACAAGCAGCCGATGGTCAAAATGAAATTATAAGCCAATTGCCTAATGTTTCTAATGGGCTTAGCTCAGTAAACAAGGGGCAGGAACAATTACTTGAAAGATTTAGTTCTATTGATGACCAACTCGGTCAATTAACGGATGGCCTAGATCAAGGTGTCGATGGTTTAACACAAGTATATGACGGATTTACCGAAGCTGAGAGTTATTTGGAAGGACTTGCGAAAAATGAGGATTCAGCAGGTATCTATATTCCAGAAGAAATCTTCGAAATGGAAGAATTTGAACAAGTCCTAGATACGTACTTATCACCAGATAAGAAAATTACAACACTAGATGTGTTATTGGATGAAAATCCATATTCCATGGACGCGATAGCGAATATTGATGAATTAGGAGAAGCGGTTGAACGGGCCGTTCACGATACAAAATTGGAAAATGCTCATGTTGAAGTGGCTGGTGTAACCAGCATGCACAATGATTTATCAACTATTTCGGATCAAGACTTTTCTCGAACAGTGATATTAATGTTAATCGGTATTGGTCTTGTGTTGATTATACTGTTCAAATCACTCATAATGCCGCTTTATTTAATTGCATCGTTAGCGATTACGTATTTTACAACAATGGGCTTTACTGAATTTGTTTTCGTAAACTTGTTAGGATATGAAGGATTAAACTGGGCTGTACCATTCTTCTCCTTCGTCATTTTAATGGCACTTGGTGTGGATTACAGTATATTCTTAATGGGAAGATTTAATGAGTATCGTGGTGAATCGGTTGATAAAGCAATGATTGTAGCCATGAGTAAAATGGGTACAGTTATCATCTCAGCTGTTATTATCCTTGGTGGAACCTTTGCAGCGATGATGCCGAGTGGCGTACTATCGTTATTACAAATTGCAACCATTGTGATTACTGGTCTTGTTCTCTATTCCGTCGTTATGTTACCATTGTTTATCCCTGTAATGGTAAAAATCTTTGGAAAAGCCAATTGGTGGCCATTTATCGAACAGAATAAAGAATAGATGATTGCTGAATGTCTGTACCGTATTTTCATCCTAGATTTGCTCTAGTGAAAAAATGAATACGGTCAGACATTTTTTTGTAATTCACAATATTATTCAACTTACCCACATATTGTGAATAACTTAATCCACAAATCCACAATGCAATGTATAAATAATCGTCTTAATTTCCTCTTACAACTTTGAGAATATCCACAAGCATATGATATTCATCCACAAAATTTGTGGAAAAGTAAAGCGTTTTCTTTAAAATATCCCCAATATTATCCATTTACTGATTATTTTTTATTTAAATTTTTCGTATTAGTAAGCATGAATAAATACAAATGTGGATAAAATGTGATAAAATATTTATAATATTAATTCAATTGAGGTGATTCAATTGATAACGAAAGTGGTTGCTGCGCTCATCTTACCAGGATTATTAGTGATATTGTTTTCAAGGGTTACATATAACTATATAGTAGGACTTCTTTTAACGTTAGCATTAATTATTGCTTCGGCTTATAAAGGTTATACAGAAGGTTTGTTTGTTGTAATTGCCGATGCGGCATCGTTAACGATCGGTTTATGGTATTCAAAACAGATGATTGAAAAATATCATTTTGAGAACAAAAGTGCTTAGATTGTAAACGCCTAACGATTACCAAAGGGCGTTTTTTGTTTTGGTGAAATCTATTTTCTAGTTATTTTGTCTTATAAAATCGAATGTTCGTTCGCATAATAGTAGTATTTTTAAATATAGTTTGTTACAATATAACCATCGAATAGCTGTGTCGGTAAAATTTGAAAATGAGGATGATTCGGATGCAAAAGTTGGATAAAAAATTCGAGTTAGTGTCAGACTATACGCCTCAAGGTGATCAGCCTGAAGCAATCAGGCAATTAGTTGAAGGGATTAAAAGCGGAAAAAAACATCAAACATTACTCGGTGCAACAGGTACAGGAAAAACATTTACGATTTCAAATGTTATTAAAGAAGTAAACAAACCGACTTTAGTTATTGCTCACAACAAAACATTAGCAGGTCAACTGTATAGTGAATTTAAGGAATTTTTTCCAAATAATGCTGTCGAGTATTTCGTTTCTTATTACGACTATTATCAACCTGAAGCCTATGTCCCACAAACAGATACATATATTGAAAAAGATGCGAGTATTAATGACGAAATCGATAAATTAAGGCATTCAGCGACATCTGCCTTATTTGAACGAAACGATGTTATTATTATCGCTAGTGTGTCTTGTATTTACGGCTTAGGTTCACCTGAAGAATATCGAGAATTAGTACTTTCTCTCCGTGTAGGGATGGAAATTGATCGCAATGCATTGCTTCGAAAATTAGTTGATATTCAATATGAACGAAACGATATTGACTTTCACCGAGGAACGTTCCGTGTTCGAGGCGATGTTGTGGAAATTTTCCCTGCTTCCCGGGATGAGCATTGTCTACGAGTAGAATTTTTCGGCGATGAAATCGACCGAATTCGTGAAGTGGATGCGTTGACTGGGGAAATTTTAGGAGACCGCGAGCATGTTGCCATTTATCCTGCTTCTCACTATGTAACAAGGGAAGAAATTATGAAAAAGGCGATTGCGAATATTGAACAGGAATTGGAAGAACGTTTACAAGAACTACGTGACGAGGGGAAACTGTTAGAGGCTCAACGTTTGGAACAACGAACAAAGTATGATTTAGAAATGATGAGGGAGATGGGCTTTTGCTCAGGTATTGAAAACTATTCACGTCATTTAGCGTTAAGACCGCCAGGGGCAACACCGTATACATTACTCGATTATTTTCCAGATGATTTTCTCATAGTCGTAGATGAATCTCATGTGACAATACCGCAAATTCGAGGGATGTATAACGGGGATCAAGCCCGGAAAAAAGTGTTAGTAGATCATGGTTTCCGCCTACCATCTGCATTGGATAACCGTCCACTTAAATTTGAAGAGTTTGAAGAGCGGATTAACCAAATTGTATATGTTTCAGCTACACCGGGTCCTTATGAGTTGGAACACTGCCCGACAATGGTTGAACAAATTATTCGTCCTACAGGACTTCTTGACCCAATCATTGACGTGCGTCCTATAAAAGGTCAAATTGATGATTTAATGAACGAAATCCAAGATCGGATTGAAAAAGATGAGCGGGTATTGGTAACGACGTTAACAAAACGGATGGCGGAAGATTTAACAGATTATTTAAAAGACGCCGGAATTAAAGTTCAATATTTGCATTCGGAAATCAAGACGTTAGAACGGATGGAAATCATTCGGGATCTTCGACTTGGTAAGTTCGACGTCCTCGTTGGAATTAATTTACTTCGTGAAGGCCTGGATATTCCAGAAGTTTCACTTGTTGCCATTTTAGATGCCGATAAAGAAGGATTTTTACGATCCGAACGTTCGCTTATTCAAACCATTGGGCGTGCTGCGAGAAATGCGAATGGTCGTGTTATTATGTATGCTGATAATATTACTGATTCGATGGAAAAAGCGATCAGTGAGACAAGACGTCGTAGGGAAATTCAAGTGAAGTATAATGAAGAACACGGCATCACACCGAAGACGATTAAAAAAGCTGTTCATGATGTTATTAAGGCAACCATTGCTGCTGAAGAACAAGAAGAATATACGATTGCTGATAAATATGGCAAGATGTCGAAGAAAGAGCGTGAAAAAGTAATTGCCAAACTGGAACAAGAAATGAAAGAGGCAGCGAAAGCTCTAGACTTTGAAAAGGCTGCAGAATTACGGGATATTGTGTTTGAGCTTAAGGCAGAAGAAGGTGAATAAAATGAAAAGTGAGATCAGTATTAAAGGGGCACGGACAAACAATTTAAAAAATATTGATATTAACATACCGCGTGATCAATTAGTCGTACTAACAGGGTTATCTGGATCTGGTAAATCTTCACTTGCCTTTGATACGATTTATGCAGAAGGTCAACGTCGTTATGTTGAGTCCTTATCATCCTATGCAAGGCAGTTCCTTGGGCAAATGGATAAACCGGATGTCGATTCCATTGAAGGGTTGTCTCCAGCAATTTCTATTGATCAAAAAACAACGAGCCGCAACCCTCGTTCTACGGTTGGGACAGTTACTGAAATCCATGATTATTTACGATTACTTTATGCACGGATTGGTCGTCCAATTTGTCCGAATCACGGCATTGAAATCTCGTCACAGACGGTGCAACAGATGGTCGATCGTATTATGGAATATCCAGACCGGACGAGAATTCAAGTATTGGCACCAATTGTTTCCGGTAAAAAAGGCGCCCATGTAAAAGTATTGGAGCAAATTAAAAAAGAAGGATTTGTCAGACTCCGAGTAGACGGAGAAATGATGGAAGTTACAGACGAAATCGAGTTGGATAAAAATAAAAAACATTCCATTGACGTTGTTGTCGACCGTATTATCGTGAAGGATGGAGTTGAGACGCGCCTAACCGATTCTCTAGAAACAGCGTTAAAACTAGGACACGGTCGAGTATTAGTTGATATCATTGGTAAAGAAGAATTGTTATTCAGTGAACTACATTCTTGTCCGTTATGTGGATTTTCGATTGGGGAATTAGAACCGCGCATGTTTTCCTTCAATAGTCCGTTCGGTGCATGTCCAGATTGTGACGGAATCGGTTGGAAAATGGAAGTCGATATTGACTTAGTGATTCCCGATTGGAATATGACATTACGTGAAGGGGCTATTGTACCTTGGAAAGGAACGTCTTCGAATTATTATCCAAAACTTTTAGAATCGGTGTGCAATCATTATGGCATCGATATGGATATCCCTGTAAAAGATATTCCAAAAAATCAAATGGATAAAATTTTGTACGGTTCTAATGGAGAATTAATTCATTTCCATTATGAAAACGACCGAGGTATGATTCGGGATACATTTATTAAATTCGAAGGTGTTGTGCATAATATTGAACGCCGTCATCGCGAGTCTGGTTCTGATCTAATTAAAGAAACAATGGAAAAGTTCATGTCCCATAATTATTGCCAAACATGTAAAGGGTATCGCTTATCAAAAGAAGCATTGTCGGTAAAAATAAACGGTCGCCATATCGGGGAAATTTCTGACTTAACGATTAAAGAGGCGTTGGAGGAAATTGATAAACTTGAATTGACAGAAATGGAACAAGACATTGCTCGGCTGATTTTAAAAGAAATTAAAGCTCGTTTAGGCTTTTTAGTCAATGTCGGCCTTGATTACTTAACACTTAGCCGTCAAGCCGGAACGTTATCAGGTGGTGAAGCGCAGCGAATTCGCTTAGCTACACAAATTGGTTCCCAATTGACGGGTGTGTTATATATTTTAGACGAGCCTTCGATTGGTCTTCATCAACGAGATAATGATAAATTGATCGCAACGATGAAACATATGCGTGATATTGGGAATACATTAATTGTTGTTGAACATGATGAAGATACAATGTTAGAGGCTGATTATCTTGTTGATGTTGGTCCAGGTGCAGGTATACATGGTGGACAAATTGTTGCTGCCGGAACACCTGAAGAAGTCATGAAAAATGAAAACTCTCTAACCGGTCAGTATTTATCTGGTAAAAAGTTCATTCCTTTGCCAAAAGAACGGAGAAAGGGAAATGGAAGTTTTATCGAAATAAAAGGCGCTAAGGAAAATAATTTAAAAAACATTAACGTCAAGTTTCCATTAGGTACATTTACTGTTGTAACAGGTGTATCCGGTTCAGGAAAGAGTACACTAATTAATGAGATTCTATATAAAACATTAGCTCAAAAACTGAATCGCGCCCATGATCGTCCTGGTAAGCATAAGGAAATGATTGGAATTGAAAATATTGAACGGGTCATTGATATTGATCAATCACCAATAGGTCGAACCCCACGGTCCAATCCTGCAACATATACCGGTGTTTTTGACGATATTCGAGATCTGTTTGCATCCACGAATGAAGCGAAAATACGTGGATATAACAAAGGTCGTTTCAGCTTTAACGTAAAAGGTGGACGTTGTGAAGCTTGTAAAGGTGACGGGATTATTAAAATTGAAATGCATTTCTTACCGGACGTTTATGTCCCATGTGATGTTTGTCACGGGAAACGTTATAATCGAGAAACGTTGGATGTGAAATATAAAGGCAAAAATATTTCCGATATTCTCGATATGACGGTAGAAGAAGCAATGGAGTTTTTTGAAAATATACCGAAAATATACCGCAAAATTAAAACGATCTATGATGTTGGCTTAGGCTACATGAAACTGGGGCAATCAGCAACAACTTTATCAGGCGGTGAGGCACAACGGGTTAAACTTGCATCCGAATTGTATCGTCGTTCGACTGGTCGTAATATGTATATTTTAGATGAACCGACTACCGGTCTACATGCCCATGATATTGCTAGATTGCTCGATGTTTTACAACGATTAGTTGAACAAGGTGATACAGTCGTTGTGATTGAACATAATTTAGATGTCATTAAACAAGCCGATTATATCATTGACCTTGGCCCGGAAGGCGGGGATGGCGGTGGCACAATCGTTGCGAAAGGTACCCCTGAACAAGTAGCTAAAAACGAAAAATCATATACCGGTTATTATTTGAAGCGGATTCTTGAAAGAGATCAAAAGCGGATGGCGAAGTTGATTCATGAAAAAACAGAACTGCCAGTATCTACGAAATAAAATTTTTTAACCGTTTATAAGAGAGATAAACGCATAGTATATCGTTCTCTTATGAACGGTTTTCTTTTATCAATCCATCCAACTAGGAAAAATTTTACACGAACATAGTGAAACTTTTATATATGGCCCTTCGTATAAAAAAATACGAATACGATATTTATATATTTAAGATGAGAAAGGACTGGTGGCTGGTGAAAGAAGAACGGAAAAAGATTTTAGAAATGGTCAAATCGGGATTACTTTCCATTGATGAAGCAGAGAAATTATTAGAAGAGCTCAACCAAGTTGAAGAGAAAAAACAAATGAAAGAAGAGGCTAGTAAAGAAGCAGAGAAACTTTCAACAATTATTGAAGCTGAATCAGAAAAGGAAGATCAATACGAAAAAAAACATTACGATTATAAAGTAAAGCAAGAAAAAACATTGAAGGACCGTGTTTTTGACTTTTTTGAGACCGCAATGGAAAAAGTAAAAGAACTAGATCTTGATTTTACAAAGTCTGTAAATATCTCCCATGTTTTCCAACAAAATAATAACGATTTTCAAAAGGTTCAAATTGATATCCCGAATGGTTCGGTACATTTAGAAGCTTGGGATCATACGGATGTACGTGTAGAATGTGATGCGAAGATTTTCCGTACTGATCAAGTTGATGAGGGAAAAGAACGATTTATGAAAGATGTTGACTTTACGATTGTTGATGAAACTCTAACTTTTGTCTCCTTTGATAAAATTAATAAAGTCGAAGTTAAAGTTTATGTACCGCAAAAAGATTTTGATAAAGTTTATGTTAAATTATTTAACGGATCTATTACGACTCGAAACTTAAGTGCGAGGAAGATTAGCCTTCAATCTACAAACGGTCAAATTCGCTTATCAAATGCTTCCGGGGAAAAGGCGAAACTTGAAACAACAAATGGCGCGATTACCCTGTCAGAGATTGCCTTTGACAAAGTTGATGTTGAAACGGTTAACGGTAAAGTAAACGTTGACGGTAAATTTAAAAAAGCAGAAGCAGAAACGATTGGAGGCTCCATTACAGCTTATGTACGTGAACCACAGCCAGAATCTGTACGCTTATCAAGTGCCACCGGTGCTATTTATGTGAATGTACAAAAACATCTAGCTGTAAGTGGGGAAGTAAAATCAAATTTAGGAAATGTGCATGTGAATTTAGAAAATATATATAAAATGAAGGAAGAAAAGGAAGTGATTCAAAAGATTATTCGTTTTGATACGACATCGGAGTTAACCAATAAAACTTATATTTTTGCCGATGCTAAAACAGGATCTGTCTATGTGAAGCCGTTATAATATAGCGGCTTTTTTATTTTGTCGCTTTTGAATTTTTAATGTTCGTCGGATGATATGATCGGTAAAAATCGAAATTTTGATTATGTATCATATAAATTTGTTGAGCTGGGTTAAATTGAATTCTTTGGTTTCATGAAGAAAAATGGTAGAATTAAAAAAGACCTAAAAAATGATCACCCGATGTAAGTGAGGGAAGTACACTATGTCAAAAGTAACAATTAAAGACATACTTAAAAAGTTCAATTTAGAGTTAATAAGTGGTGAAGATGGGATAGATCGGCCAGTTACGACAAGTGACATTTCGAGACCTGGCTTGGAGATGGCTGGTTTTTTTGATTATTATCCAGAAGAAAGAATACAATTGTTAGGAATGACAGAGCTTACTTTTTTATCAAAATTAAATGAAGAAGATCGAAAATACCGACTACAACGACTTTGTACAGATATCACACCAGGTATTATTATTACAAGAAATTTGGATGTTCCGGAAGAATTAATTGAGGCTTCTGAACGTGAATCTGTACCTGTTATGCGGACGAAAATGAAAACGACGAGAATGGTTAGTCATCTGACAAATTTTCTTGAATTACGTTTAGCACCTACCGTTGCAGTTCATGGAGTCCTTGTCGATGTATATGGTGTCGGGGTGTTAATCACTGGACAAAGTGGTGTTGGGAAGAGTGAAACAGCGTTGGAATTAGTAAAACGTGGTCATCGACTAGTTGCAGATGATTGTGTCGAAATACGGCAAGAAGATCAGGATACCCTTGTCGGAAATTCCCCTGCCTTAATTGAACATTTATTAGAAATTCGTGGATTAGGGATTATTAATGTGATGACTTTATTTGGTGCAGGAGCTGTTCGTTCCTATAAACGAATTACAATGTGTGTTAATTTAGAAATCTGGGATCAAAAGAAACAATATGATCGTCTTGGTTTAGACGAAGATAAAATGAAGATCTTTGATGTAGAAATTCCAAAGTATACGATACCTGTCCGTCCAGGTCGAAACTTAGCGGTTATCATAGAAGTGGCAGCCATGAATTATCGGTTGAAACGAATGGGTGTGAACACGGCAAAAGAGTTTACAGCAAGACTGGAGGAAACCATTCGGGAACGAGAAGATGATTAAGGTACAAATAGCAGAGACTAGTGTGAATGGTAGGACAAGTTTCTGCTATTTTTATAATTCATGGAACATATCTTTGAAATTTGGTTAATGATGTTATACATGTTAATATTCTGAATTGAATTTGTTCGGAATATTCTTTTTTAAAAAACAGTTTTATTTGCTACAATGAATTTGTTCATTTTTTATATAAGGAGGCAAAGAAAAGGATGTTATATAATATTACGCCTTTAGATCGAGTTGCCTTTGAAATAGGCGGTTACCCTATTTATTGGTACGGGATTATTATTGCGTTTGGGATTGTGGTAGCCTACATATTAGGAACAAGAGAAGGTAGAAGAAGAGGGCTACCTGATGATACATTTGCAGATTTATTAATTTTTGCTATTCCAATTTCAATTATATGTGCAAGAATTTATTACGTTATGTTTGAATGGGATTATTATTCGCAAAATCCGATTAAAATTATTGCAATTAATGAAGGTGGAATTGCCATTCATGGTGCTTTAATTGGAGCGGTGTTAACAGCAATTATATTTTGTCGAGTGAAAAAAATTTCCTTTTGGAAAGTTGCGGATATTGCTGCGCCAAGTATTATAATTGCACAGGCAATTGGTCGTTGGGGAAACTTTATGAACCAAGAAGCCCATGGTGGTGCGGTTACACGTGAATTTTTAGAAGGCCTACATTTACCAGATTTTATTATTAATCAAATGTACATTCATGGTCAGTATTATCATCCGACTTTCTTGTATGAGTCACTTTGGAATGTTGCTGGTTTCATCTTTTTAATTTTACTTAGAAAAACAGTAGTAAGACAAGGTGAAGTTTTCTTATCGTATGCAATTTGGTATTCGCTAGGACGTTTCTGGATTGAAGGATTGCGCACAGACAGCTTATATCTATGGAGTACTGATATTCGCATTGCTCAATTAGTTTCGATTCTTACAATTATTGTAGCGATTGTTTTAATGATTTATCGCAGGAAAAAAGTGAAGGACTTGCCGCTATATAATGAGGCGTAGCTGGAAAAGCTTGAAAATACGTCCTCGTTGACAAATGTACCGAAAGGTCTCATATACTAGTTCGCGGACAAAACGAGATGAAAAAGACCAGGAAATGTCTCCGGGAATGACTTTCGCAGATAAAAGAAGTTGAAAAAGAACAAGAAATGTCGAAACAGGCATTCATTAACCTATAACAAGAAAGGACCAAAAAAATGCAAAGAAAAATAGACACGGTACTATTCGATTTAGATGGCACTTTACTTAATACATATGAACTTATTCAACAATCGTTTTTAGCAACATTTACCTATTTTGGTTATGATCATATTACTAAAGAAGATTGTATCCCCTTTATTGGGCCGACATTAGAAGAATCCTTTTCATCAGTTGCACCTAAGCACAAAGTTGACGAAATGATAGCCTATTATCGAAAATTCAATGTAGAAAAACATGATGAACTTGTTACAGAATTTGATGGTGTATACGAAACGGTTAAAACTTTACATAAAGAAGGTTTCAAACTTGGTGTTGTTTCAACTAAAGTGAGATATACCGTTTTGAAAGGCTTAGATAAAATCGATTTGCTGCAATACTTTCCAGTAATTATCACGTTAGACGAGGTAGAGCATGCTAAACCACATCCTGAACCACTTCATAAAGCGATGGAATTTTTTCAATCGAAGCCGGAACAAACGATAATGATTGGGGATTCCAATCACGATATTGAAGGTGCTAAACATGCAGGTACATTTTCTGCAGGTGTTGCCTGGTCTATTAAAGGAAGAGAGTTTATTGAAAAATTAGAGCCAGACTATATTTTAGATAATATGAAAGATTTATTGCCTATTCTCGGAGTGAAGGAATATGCGGAAAACTGATCGTTATCCAGTAAAAGGACCAAACTCCTTATGGCAAATCTATAAAACCGTTTCATTTTGGAAGATTGTAAAAAATGTCATCGTTATCGAAATCGCCCGTTTTACACCCTTTTATAAGTGGAAAAATTGGATGTACCGAAAACTATTAAATATGAAAGTAGGCGACAAGACTGCTTTCGCTTATAAAGTCGTACCAGACATTATGTTTCCAGAAAAAATTTCAGTTGGCCGTAATTCCATCATTGGCTATAATACAACCATCCTTGCTCATGAATATTTAATCCATGAGTATCGCCTAGGTGAAGTAAAAATTGGTGACAATGTGATGATCGGAGCGAACTCGACGATACTTCCTGGCGTTGATATTGGTGATGGTGCAGTTGTTTCAGCGGGGACGCTTGTTCATAAAGATGTTCCAGCTGGTGCAATGGTTGGGGGAAATCCAATGAGAATCATATATACGAAAGAAGAGATGGACAAACGGAAGAAAAAAACGCCATCAACGGTTTCAACATGTAATTAAGAGGACCCCATAATAGCAATATTTCCCAAAAATTCGATACCATATGATTAGGGTTATCCAATCAAGTCTGAATAGTAGAATTGGACTCCTACAGAAGATGTCTTAAGAAACACACATAGAAATCTACTAAGGACTTATTTTATGGATATCCCTTTTATTTTTTAATAAAAAATCGGCATGAAAATACAAATCATTCCATGGTATTTATTTTCTCTTCTAATGTATGTTAATATATAATATTGTACTACGATCGTTACATATAGTGTAAAAAATATATACAATGTTAATAGTTTAAGTTAAAAGCATGACAAACTAGAATTTTAATAGAAAAATAATTATAGATAGAAAATAGAAAGCAGTGGAGGATCATTTGTGAAAAAAAATATGGGGAAAAATCACTTACATAATAAAATACTGACTTTCAATCCTTCCGGCGAATTTTACTTTATGAAAGGGATCGAAGCGTTCCAAAAAAGTAACTTCTCACTTGCAAAAAAATATTTAACACGTGCTTGGCAATTTGAACCGAATGAACCGGTGATTGCTTGTCAACTTGCTATTGTTCATGCGGAATTAGGAGAATATGATCGTTCAAATGAAATACTATATAAAGTCTTACATGAAATAGAGCCATACATGTATGATTGCCATTATTTTCTAGCAAATAATTATGCTTATATCGGGATGTATACAGAAGCCATTGAGCATGCCAATATGTATTTGAAACTCATGCCTAACGGTGAGTATGTCAACGATGTGAAAGAACTGTTGGAAGTGATCTCTTTTGAAGCAGATGACATTCGATCGACGATTTTATCTATTGATGAACCTTATGAAGAAGAGATTATTACGAGGCAAGAACAGTCAAAAAAACTTTTAGAGCAAGGGAAGTTTGAGGAAGCGATCGAGAAATTTAGTGAAATGATTGTCGATTTCCCGGATTATTGGCCTGCATATAATAACTTAGCCTTAGCTTATTTTTATAAAGGTGATCGTCAAGAAGCACTTAAAATCGTTTCTAAGGTTTTAGAAGAAAATCCTGGTAATTTACACGCATTATGCAACTTAACCGTATTTTATTATTATGAAGGAAAGAATTATGAATCATTATTAAATTCATTGAAAAAAATTTTTCCAATATCAGGTGATCATCGCTTTAAATTAGCCGTAACATTTGTGATTTTGGAACAATATGAACTAGCGTATTCATGGTTTAAAAAAATAATGCACTATGATCATATTGATCCAAGTTTTTATTATTGGTTTGCATATGCAGCATACTACGTAGGTCATAAGCAGTTGGCTGAAAAAGCATGGAAAAAGTTAATGTTAGTTCAACCAGAAAAAGAAGGAATGGAACCTTGGAAACAAAATTAACTGTGGAACTGGTGATCGTGAGTCGTTTTATTTATATAGTTTCCCTTTAGAGGGTTATAATATATGTATCAATGACATTTGAGGAGTGAAAGACAATGACGGAAGAAAAAATTTACGATGTGGCTATCATCGGTGCAGGTCCTGCAGGTATGACAGCAGCGGTTTATACCTCCCGAGCAAATTTGTCTACTTTAATGATTGAACGTGGTGTTCCTGGCGGTCAAATGGTAAACACCGGAGATATTGAAAATTATCCAGGATTTGACATGATTCAAGGTCCTGAATTATCGAATAAAATGTTTGAACACGCGAAAAAATTTGGTGCAGAATACGCCTATGGTGATATAAAAGAAGTCGTGGACGGAAAAGAATTTAAAGTTATTAAAGCAGGTTCGAAAGAATTTAAAGCAAGAGCCATTATTATTGCAACAGGTGCTGAATATAAAAAATTAGGAGTGCCAGGTGAAGCTGAACTTGGCGGACGTGGTGTATCTTATTGTGCAGTATGTGACGGTGCCTTCTTTAAAAATCGCCAATTAGTTGTTGTCGGTGGCGGTGATTCAGCTGTTGAAGAAGGGGTTTATTTGACACGTTTTGCTGAGAAAGTAACCATTGTTCACCGTCGTGATAAACTTCGCGCACAAAAAATTCTGCAAGACCGGGCTTTCGCCAATGAAAAAGTAGATTTTATTTGGAATCATACTGTTAAAGAGATCAATGAGAAAGATGGTAAAGTCGGTAGTGTTACTTTAGTTAACACTGTAGACGGAACAGAACAAGAATTTCCTTGTGATGGCGTCTTTGTGTATATTGGAATGGTACCATTAACAAAACCATTTGAAAACTTAGGAATTACAAATGAAGCGGGCTATATTGTAACCAATGAATTAATGGAAACGAAAGTTCCTGGTATTTTTGCCGCAGGTGACGTTCGTGAAAAACAACTTCGCCAAATTGTTACAGCAACCGGTGATGGCAGTATTGCAGCTGAAAGTGCACAACAATATGTTGAAAAATTGAAAGAAGAATTAAAGACCGCTGAAGTAAAATAAAGAAATTTTAAAAAGGCTTAGAAAATAAGCTTTTTCAATATATTGGTTTACAAAAAATTTGTGAAACGTAACTCATGCTTAACGCTGTTGTAACACTTGTGCAACAAAAATTGAGTAATATAATATCTAGAAAATACCCCCTTTAAAATAATGTATATTTTGACACAGGGAATGGAATCCACCCTGTGTTTTTTTATATATTTATACAGATAATAAAGTAAACGGGTTTAAAATTGATCGAATCACATCAATTCCTTTTACCAGAAGTTACATCTTAGAGTTTGAACAATTCCTTTCCTGTTACAAAAAGACAAGGTATAGTATATAATTAATATATAATCTTTTTTGTGACATGAACTTTCATAAAGTACTTTTCATTTACTAAAGCAAGTTGATTTTTTTCGGCTTGATTTTGAGGTGATTACATGCAAAGAGTTGCAAATTGTATTTATGTTAAAGATGGCAATGTATTGCTATTGCAAAAGCCTCGTCGTAATTGGTGGGCGATCCCAGGTGGAAAAATGGAACCGACAGAAACGGTAAAACAGGCAGTTTTACGAGAATATTGGGAGGAAACTGGGATTCGTATTAAAGATCCTCAATTAAAAGGGATTTATACTTTTTTAATGAAAAATGATGAAGGAAAAATTCGTGAATGGATGATGTTTAACTTTTACACAAATACTGGAGTAGGAATCCAAAAAGAAGTGACAGACGAAGGAATTTTAAAATGGCATTCCATTAAAGAGATTCAACATTTACCGATGGCTGAAGGCGATCGACTTATTATACAACATGCAATTGAAGGAAACGATGTTGCTTTCGGGGCGTTTGAATATACGGAAGACTTTCAGTTACTTTCCTATCAAATCAATAAATAACAGATATTTTATTTTGAATGTTTAGGATGGTGGTAAGGTAATGGAAAATTCGAATGAATTACAAATTGCGATTATTACAGGGATGAGTGGTGCTGGAAAAACAGTAGCCATTCAAAGTTTTGAAGACCTTGGTTTCTTTTGTGTCGATAATTTACCACCGATGTTATTACCAAAATTTTTAGAGTTAATGCGGGAATCCAATAATAAAATGAACCGTGTCGCACTAGTGATGGACCTAAGAGGTCGGGAATTTTTTGACCATTTATTCCAAGTGCTTGATGATTTAGAAAATACATCTTGGTTAACTCCACATATTGTTTTTTTAGATGCGGATAACGAAACATTAGTAAGAAGATATAAAGAAACTCGCCGTTCCCATCCGTTATCTAAAAATGGTTTGCTACTTGATGGAATTCAACAAGAACGTAAACTATTAGAAAATTTAAAGGGAAGGGCCCAAACGATTATTAATACGTCCAATTTGAAGCCAAAAGAATTACGGGAAAAAATTCAGACGGCGTTTTCTAACAGTAAGACTAAATTATTTACCGTTAATATTGTCTCCTTTGGTTTTAAGCATGGGATTCCGATCGACACTGACCTTGTATTCGATGTTCGTTTTTTACCCAATCCTTTTTATATCGAATCAATGCGCAAACAAACAGGTTTGGATGAAGAAGTTTATGACTATGTGATGAAATGGACAGAAACAGCGAAATTTTTAGATAAATTGACGGACTTGCTTCAATATATGTTGCCGTTATATAAACGAGAAGGGAAAAGTCAACTGGTCATTGGTATTGGTTGTACAGGCGGACAGCATCGTTCTGTTGCAATTGCAGAATACTTAGGGAAAAAACTGGCGGACGATTATTACGTACGTGTTTCCCATCGTGAAATTACAATGGAAAGGGTACAGGTAAAATGAATCGACAACCAAGAATCGTTATTATTGGAGGAGGTACAGGTCTTCCTGTATTATTACGCGGCATCAAGAAATATCCAGTTGATATTACGGCAATCGTTACGGTAGCTGATGATGGTGGTAGTTCGGGAAGGTTAAGAGAAGATTTAAGCATTCCACCACCAGGCGATGTAAGAAATGTATTAGCTGCCTTATCTGAAGTTGAACCATTAATAGAGGAATTATTTCAACATCGTTTTGATGCTAAGGGAGATCTGTCTGGACATTCGTTAGGAAATTTGATGCTGGCCGCAATGACAAATATTACGGGAAATTTTGCCCACGCTATTCATGAGATGAGTAGAGTTTTAAATGTAAAAGGTCGCGTACTCCCTTCTGCCAACCAAAGTGTTGTCCTCCATGCAGAAATGGAAGATGGTCACATCGTTCACGGGGAATCAATGATTCCAAAATATGGAAAAAGGATTAAGCGCGTTTTTATCACACCAGAAGATGTACTTCCACTACCTGAAACGCTTCAAGCAATTAATGATGCGGATTTAATTGTCATTGGGCCAGGTTCTTTATATACGAGTATATTACCAAATTTAATTGTCCCTCAAATAGCGGAAGCGGTAACACGAGCGAATGCGAAAAAGGTCTATATTTGCAATTTAATGACTCAAAAAGGTGAAACTTACGGATTTACAGCCAGTGATCATGTGCGAGCAATTTATGATCATATTGAACCTCGGTCTATTCAAAAAGTTATTGTCAATAATGGTCCAATACCGACAGATGCTGAAATCCGATATAAAGGTGAATTAGCGACACCGGTTGTTGTTGATAAGAAGGAATTAAACAGTTTAGGAGTAGAAGTTATCGCAGAATCTATTGTAAAAATGGAAGATGGCGTGTTAAGACACGATACGAATAAATTAGCAAAATTAATTTATGACTTACTTTTAAATGAGATAAAACAGGCGATGTGACCGAATAGGAGGTGAAGGGATTGTCGTTTGCTTCGGATATAAAAAAGGAATTAACCAATCTCTCTATTGACAGTGAATGTTGTGCGAAGGCTGAATTATCTGCAATCATCCGGATGAACGGTTCGATTTCCTTTACCAATAAACGAATAGTAGCTGATGTTCTTACAGAAAATGCGGCCATTGCCCGTCGCATTTATTCTTTAATTAAAAAATTGTATGACGCCGAAGTGGAAATTTTTGTACGAAAGAAAATGCGTTTGAAGAAAAACAATATCTATATTGTTCGGCTTATAGAGCGTGTGAAAGATATTTTAGCGGATTTAAAAATTGTTGGAGAGGAATATCGCTTTAACAATGAAATCGCACCAGAACTCATTTTAGGGAGTTGTTGTCAACGAGCCTATTTAAGAGGGGCATTTTTAGCGGGTGGATCTGTTAATAATCCAGAAACTTCTTCCTATCATTTAGAAATCTCTACACTTTATCAAGAACATGGTGAGGCATTAATTAACTTATTGGAGCAGTTTGAATTAAATGGGAAACTTTTAGAACGAAAAAAAGGATTTATTGTATATATGAAAGAAGCCGAAAAGATTTCCGATTTTCTAAATATAATTGGAGCTCACAACGCTTTATTGCGCTTTGAGGATGTCCGTATTGTTCGAGATATGAGAAATTCCGTCAACCGTTTAGTTAATTGTGAAACCGCTAATTTAAATAAAACGATCGGAGCAGCTATTCGTCAAGTAGAAAATATTAAGTTTATTGATAAAACAATTGGAATTGATGCGTTGCCAGAAAAATTACAGGAAATTGCGAAGCTTCGTTTGGAATATCAAGATGTCACCTTAAAAGAATTAGGTGAGATGGTTTCTGGTGGTATTAGTAAATCCGGGATCAATCATCGTCTGCGCAAAATTGATGAAATTGCAAACAAACTACGTGCTGGAGAGTCTATAAAATAGGGAGCCGTACCATAGGTAAAAATTTTTATTTTCCTTTCTAAATCGTTTATACTAAAAAGAATAGAATAGTTTTATAGAATAATAAAAGATTCTCTAATTTGTTTGTTAAAGGGGGGAGAATGCAAATGGTTGAGAAAAAGGTTACAGTTCAATTGAAAACCGGTTTACAAGCTCGTCCGGCGGCTATATTTGTGCAAACAGCTAACTCATATTCTTCAGAAGTATTTTTAGAATATGAAGGACATAAAATCAATGCTAAAAGTATTATGGGGATTATGAGTTTAGCGATTGGAAATGGGAAATCGGTTACACTTTATGCAGAAGGTAGTGATGAGGAACGCGCGATAGAGGATTTAAGCCAGTTTCTTCAAAAGGAAGAATAAATCATATATCGAGTACGTCCTTAAAACTGAGGGAAATTGTATGATAAAAAGGAGCCGTTATTCAAGATGAATCTTGATTCGGCTCCTTTGCTTACTAACAAATTATTTTTATCTTTCTTTTAAATTATTGCGATCGATAATGTTATCGATTAAACCGTAATCTTTTGCCTCTTGGGCAGACATGAAATTGTCACGATCCGTATCTTTTTCGATAATTTCTAACGGTTGACCAGTGTTTGCAGCTAAAATTTTATTTAATTTATCACGAGTTTGTAAAATATGTCTAGCATGAATTTCAATTTCTGTTGCTTGACCTTGTGCACCACCTAGAGGTTGGTGAATCATGACTTCAGCGTTTGGAAGTGCAAACCGTTTACCTTTTGCACCAGAAGATAGTAAGAATGCTCCCATTGATGCAGCCATACCGATGCAAATCGTTTGAACGTCTGCTTTTACAAAGTTCATTGTATCGTAGATTGCCATACCAGCAGTTACACTTCCCCCAGGACTATTAATATAAAGGGAAATGTCTTTTTCTGGGTTTTCTGCATCTAGAAATAATAATTGAGCAACTACAGAATTGGCTACATTGTCATCAATTGGTCCGCCAAGCATAATAATCCGGTCTTTTAATAACCGAGAGTAAATATCGTAGGCGCGCTCACCACGGTTTGTCTGTTCAATTACTGTAGGAATTAAAGTCATTCGATTTTCCTCCTTTAATGAAAAAATATGTAATAACGGCTCTAACGGATGTTCTATAAGTTGTTCAAAATGAAATCACAATCGTTCAAAACGGTATTTCTTTTTCGATAATAGTAAAAAATAGAGCCGCAAATACACTGTTACTTAACTTATTGTATGTTTATTCTACATCAATGGTCAATAAAGGTCAAACAAAAAGAGATGGGGATTCCTTCTTAATCTATTCAACGGAATACATCAACTCATTATTGCCTCATACCGTTATAAATAAACCTTTATGTAACACTATTATAGACCTTTTGACGATTTAATGGTAACTTTTTCGAATGAAATTTTATTGGTACTAATTCATTCGTTTACCCTTTTGAAAATATTGTGACATAGGTTTTGTGTAATTGCAATTAAAAAGTTTGAAAATTCAGTGATTTAATGGTCTAATACGACCTGTTTGAAAAATACATTAAAAATAGGAGTACAAATAAAAAAGCTAACTTTCATTCGTTAGCTTCTTAGTAAATAGCGCCCTCGGCAGGAATCGAACCCACATTTCAAGAACCGGAATCTTGCGTGATATCCATTACACTACGAGGGCATTTAATTTAGAATGACAAATTTAATTATAAATCATTCGACGGGATTTTGCAATAACAATTATATTGTCGTGATTATGATTTGGTATTAAAAATATTCGGACTATAAAAAATATCGTTTTTTAATAAAAGAGTTCGTCAAAGAAAACGAGTAAAAGAGTTTAAAATTTTTCGAAAAACCTTTACAATATTACTAATAAGGGGGAAGACGATGGATATGAATTACGGTTTATTTCAGGAGCAGACATTAAAATTAAATATGACTCAAAACTTAGCTCAGGCGATATCCATACTTCAATTAAATATGGTGGAGTTGACATCGTTTATTGAGGAAATTGCAATTGAAAACCCGTTACTAGAAGTTGAAACAAAGTTTTATTCACCCCTTGATTTTGGGCGAACGAAGAAAAAACGATCGAGAAAGTTAGATGAAAAACAACCATATGAAGCACTTTTACCGGATAGGAAACAGAATTTATATGACTTTTTATTAATGCAGACGATTACATTTGAACTGTCAGATCAAGAAAAAAAGTATTTAGATTTTCTGATTCACAATATTAATGAAAGCGGTTACTTAGAAGTTGATTTAGAGGATGCTTCGAAAATATTAAATTTACCGATTGAAATAGGAAAACAAATGTTAAGGCTCATTCATGAATTAGATCCGGCAGGCATCGGTGCAAGAAATTTACAAGAATGTTTATTAATCCAATTAGAAAGGAAAGGGCAGTTAACATTAAAGTATCGTTATATTTTAACGAAGTATTTTCATGATTTTGCCGAAAAAAAATGGAAAAATATTCAAAGACATGTAGATATATCTTTAAAGGAAATCCAATACTTATATGATCTTATCCAGAAGCTCAATCCACGTCCAGGTCTTCTTTATTCCCCTGAAAAAACAGAGTATGTCATACCGGATATTATTTTAGAAAAAGAAGTAGATGGATGGCATATTCAAATCGTTGAAGATCTATTTCTCAATGTCCGATTTAATGATGAGTATTACACACAACTTATTCATGAACAAGATTCCAAAACGATTTCCTATGCAAAGGATAAATATCGTCAAATTCAATGGTTAAAAAACAGCATTGAGCAAAGGAAAAATACGATTTTAAAAATTATGAAGGGGATTTTACAAAAACAAGAAACTTATTTCTTAGATGTTAATGCTACATTAAAACCAATGACGATGGCTGAAATAGCCGAAAAAATCGGTGTTCATGAGTCGACGGTTTCGAGAGTGGTAAAGAATAAGTATGTTAAAACACCGACAGGCATGCATGCATTACGGAATTTATTTACGAATCAGCTTTCATCAAATTATGGAATGAATAATTTGTCCAAAGAAGCAGTTAAAAAGGAAATCCAAGCCATTATTGATAAAGAAGATAAAACAAAACCATTTTCAGATAATGCAATCTTATCCATATTGAAAGATAAAGGGATTCATATTTCTAGAAGGACAATTACAAAGTATCGAGAGTCAATGAATATACCCTCATCCGTTAAAAGGAAACGGTATTATGTTTAATGATGTTGTTCTATTTCACCTGCCTGGTTATTTTAAAATTTGAAAACAAACCCATTAAGGAAGGTTGTTGTAAATGGTAGAGTTAATTTTATATGCAAGGGAAGGTTGCCATCTATGTGAAGAGGCTGAATTACAATTAAAAGTACTTCAGACTTCCTTCCCCTTTAATGTTAAACAAATTGATATTGAAACAGATGATCAATTAAATTTAAAATATGGGCTATCCATTCCCGTCATTGAATATAAAGGTCAGGTCATACAAGAGGGGAAAATCGATACTGGAAAATTAATTTTAAGTTTACAAAAAATTATGGAGGATAATGGTTGCACGATTTGAAGTTCTTTGCTATTCTATAAGTGTAGTGAAGAACTCTTTTTTTTGGGGCTAGCGGGACGTAATTTGAATAAGCGGGACGAAAAATGACCACCAAAAATTAATTTAAACTACATGGATATTTTTTTACTACGCGTGGGACATTATTAGTACTCCCGGGATAAAAAACGGCCAACTAAATTGTGGGGGATATTTGAAATGAAAAAGTCTTTACTCGATATTCAAAAAAGAATAGTACCCGATATTGTAGAAATTATGCAAAAGCGATATCGTATTTTGCAATCTATTCAATATTTACAACCGGTTGGTCGACGAAGTTTGTCCCAAAGTCTCGATATGACCGAAAGAGTTCTAAGAAGTGAGATTGAATTTCTTAAGTCAAGAAATTTAGTTTCCGTTACAAATACAGGAATGAGTTTAACTGAAGAGGGAAAAATAATTCTTGAAGATTTAGAGCACATTATGAAGGAGTTCTCAGGAATATCAAGTTTAGAAATTGAGCTTGCCCAATACTTAGGTATTCAGAACTGTATTATTGTACCTGGAAATGCAGATGAATCTGAATGGGTTAAATCTGAACTTGGTAAAATGTGTGCAGAGAAACTAACGGAGGTTGTAAAACCTAAGCAAACCATTAGTGTTACTGGTGGGACTACAATTGCCAGTGTAGTGGATGCACTACCTGAGAAACTAAAAGATATGGAACTAACTTTTGTTCCAGCACGGGGCGGTATTGGTACAGATTTGAAATATCAAGCCAATAGCTTATGTGAAATGATGGCCAAGAAAACGGCTGGAGACTATATGGTGCTCTACGTTCCTGATCAAGTAACGCAAGAATTATATTATTCCTTTATTAATGATACGTCAATACGAGAAGTTCTGATGAAAATAAAATCAGCAGACATTGTTATTCATGGTATTGGCGATGCCATGGTAATGGCAAAAAGAAGAAAAACATCAGAATCGGAGATGGAAATTTTAAAGCAGGAGCAAGTTGTAGCAGAAGCTTTTGGCTATTACTTTGATGAAAATGGAAATGAAGTAAACAAAGTAAGTACCATTGGTTTACAACTTGAAGACTTAAAACATATTCCACATATTCTTGCAGTAGCTGGTGGTGCTTCAAAGGCAAAAGCCATTAAGGCTTATATGAAAATTGCTCCGAAAAATACCATCCTCGTTACCGATGAAAGTGCAGCCAAATTGATATTAAAAGGTTAAACCTTTTAAAATAAATTTTTATCTCTAAGGAGGAATTTGGAATGACAGTAAAAGTTGGAATTAATGGTTTTGGACGTATTGGGCGTAACGTAATGCGTGCAGCTTTAGAGAAAAATACAAAAGAAATTGAAATTGTAGCAATCAATGATTTAACAAATGCAGAAATGTTAGCTCATTTATTAAAATATGATTCTGTTCACGGTAACTTAACTGAAGAAGTACGTGTTGACGGTGATTCTATCGTTGTTGGAGACATGAAAATTAAAGTGTTAGCTGAACGTGATCCAGCCCAATTACCATGGGGTGAACTAGGTGTTGATATCGTTGTTGAATCAACTGGCCGTTTCACTGCACGTGAAGATGCAGCAAAACATTTAGAAGCTGGTGCGAAAAAAGTCATTATTTCAGCTCCTGCTAAAAACGAAGATATTACAGTTGTTATGGGTGTTAACGAAGATAAATATGATCCAGCAAACCATCATGTTATTTCAAACGCTTCTTGTACAACAAACTGCTTAGCACCATTTGCAAAAGTTTTACATGATAAATTCGGTATCCGCCGTGGTATGATGACAACTATTCACTCATATACAAATGACCAACAAATTTTAGACTTACCACATAAAGACTACCGTCGTGCTCGTGCAGCTGCAGAAAACATGATTCCAACAACAACTGGTGCGGCAAAAGCTGTAGCATTAGTATTACCTGAGTTAAAAGGTAAATTAAACGGTATGGCTATCCGCGTTCCAACTCCAAACGTATCTGTTGTTGATCTAGTTGCTGAATTAGATAAAGAAGTTACAGCAGAAGAAGTAAATGCAGTATTAAAAGAAGCAGCTGAAGGTGAACTAAAAGGAATCTTATCATATACAGAAGAACCACTAGTATCTCGTGACTTCAACCATACAACAGCATCTTCAACAATTGATGCTTTATCAACTATGGTTATGGAAGGAAATATGGTAAAAGTTCTTTCTTGGTATGACAACGAATATGGTTACTCTAACCGTGTTGTAGATCTTTGTGAATATATTGCAAAAAAAGGTCTTTAATCTAAAGTGACATATTAATTTCATAAAAGTGTTATATTATTTTTAGAATGTGAGATTGCATCCAATGCAATCTAATATATAATATAGATGTACCTTTTTAAAAGGAGGGAGTGGGGAAACACGATTCCCTCTCCCTTTTTCTTTTAGCTTACAACCATTCATGCCAAGGAGGATTCATACATGCCTAAGAAAACGGTAAGAGACGTTGATGTAAAAGGAAAAAGAGTGTTTGTTCGTGTCGATTTTAATGTGCCGATGCAAGATGGAAAAATAACCGATGACACTAGAATCCGTGCAGCATTGCCTACAATTCAATATTTAAGTGAACAAGGTGCTAAAGTTATTTTAGCAAGCCACCTTGGCCGTCCAAAAGGACAAGTTGTTGAAGAGCTTCGTTTAACAGCAGCTGGTGAACGTTTATCTGAATTAATTGGAAAGCCAGTCCGTAAAACTAATGAGGCTTTTGGAGAAACTGTTAAAGCTGAAATTGCCAAAATGGAAGACGGCGACATTTTACTTTTAGAAAATGTTCGTTTCTATCCTGGTGAGACTAAAAATGATCCAGAGCTTGCCCGCAGTTTTGCTGAACTAGCAGATCTATATGTAAATGATGCCTTCGGTGCAGCTCACCGTGCTCATGCATCTACAGAAGGAATTGCTCAATACATACCAGCTGTTTCTGGATTCCTTATGGAAAAAGAGCTTAATGTATTAGGGGAAGCGATGGAAAATCCGAAGCGCCCATTTACAGCTATCATTGGTGGAGCGAAGGTTAAAGATAAAATTGGCGTCATTGAAAACTTATTAGAGAAAGCCGACAACCTTATTATTGGTGGAGGACTTGCTTATACCTTTGTTAAAGCACAAGGATATGAAATCGGTAAGTCTTTACTCGAAGAAGATAAAATTGAATTAGCGAAAGAATTCATGGCTAAAGCGAAAGAAAAAGGTGTTAATTTCTATATGCCTGTTGACGTTGTCGTTGCAAAAGAATTTTCTGAAGATGCAGAGACCAAAGTTGTTGACATTAAAGAAATACCATCTGATTGGGAAGCTTTAGATATTGGCCCGAAAACAAGAGAATTATATACAGATATTGTAAAAAATTCTGCATTAGTGATTTGGAACGGACCAATGGGTGTATTTGAATTTGACAAATTTGCTGAAGGAACAAAAGCTGTCGCTCAAGCCCTTGCCGATGCTGAAAATACATATACAATTATCGGTGGTGGTGACTCAGCAGCTGCTGCAGAAAAATTTAATTTAGCAGATAAAATGGATCACATTTCAACAGGTGGTGGAGCTTCCCTAGAGTTTATTGAAGGAAAAGTTCTACCTGGTGTCGCTGCTTTAAATGATAAATAATTTCTTAGATCGTCAGACGATATTCAAACAAGCTTAACAAAAAATGTTTAGTAAGGGGAACTGTCTTATGCGTAAGCCAATTATTGCAGGAAACTGGAAAATGAACAAAACTTTGCAAGAAGCAGTTCGTTTTGTAAATGAAGTGAAGTCAACTGTACCGAATGGTGAAGTTGTAGAATCTGTTGTCTGTGCACCAGCGTTATTTTTAGACCGTTTAATTCAAGAGACTAAAGGAACGGATTTGAAAATTGGTGCACAAACGATGCATTTCGAAGAGTCTGGTGCTTTTACAGGTGAGATTAGTCCTGTTGCGTTAACAGATCTTGGGGTAAAATATGTCATTATCGGTCACTCTGAACGACGTGAAATGTTTAATGAAACCGATGAGACAGTGAATAAAAAGGTTCATGCAGCATTTAAACATGATTTAACGCCGATTATGTGTGTTGGTGAAACTCTAGAGCAACGCGAATCAGACAAATGGCGTGAAATCATTCATGAACAAGTAACAGCTGGACTTTCCGGATTGTCAAGTGAACAAGTAGCAAAAATGGTTATTGCTTACGAACCAGTATGGGCTATCGGTACTGGCAAAACGGCAAGCAGTGATGATGCAAATGAAGTTTGTGAATATATTCGTTCTGTTGTTGCGGAACAGTTTTCTCAAGAAGCAGCAGAACAATTGCGAATTCAATATGGTGGTAGTGTGAAACCAGCCAACATTGCTGAATTATTAAGTAAACCTCATATTGATGGTGCTTTAGTTGGTGGTGCCAGCTTAGATCCACAATCATTTCTTCAATTATTGGAGGCAGGAAAAAAATGAGTAAATCACCAAAGGCCTTAATCATCCTTGATGGTTTTGGTTTGAGAGATAAAGTAGAAGGAAATGCAGTTGCACAAGCGAAAAAACCGAATTTTGATCGTTATTGGAATGAGTTTCCTCATGCAACATTGCGGGCTGATGGTGAAGCGGTAGGACTTCCTGAAGGACAAATGGGAAATTCGGAAGTAGGCCACTTAAATATTGGTGCCGGTCGCATCGTTTATCAAAGCTTAACTAGAGTAAATCTGTCCATTCGCGAAGGTGAATTCGATAAAAATGAAACTTTCTTAAATGCGATTCAACATGTGAAAGATAAAGGATCGAATTTACACATTTTCGGTTTACTATCCGATGGTGGTGTTCATTCTCATATTCATCACTTATATGCTTTGTTACATTTAGCGAAAAAACAAGGTCTAAAAAATGTCTATGTACACGGGTTTTTAGATGGACGTGATGTAGGACCACAAACGGCTAAACGCTATATTCAAGAAACATTGGAAAAAATGGATGAATATGGTGTTGGTCAATTTGCGACGATCTCTGGTCGTTACTATGCAATGGACCGTGATAAACGTTGGGATCGTGTTGAAAAGTGTTATCGTGCTATGGTATATGGTGAAGGACCAACATATACAGATCCACTTGAATTAGTAGAGGACAGTTATAAAAATGGGATCTATGATGAGTTCGTTATTCCATCGGTCCTTGTAAAAGAAAATGGTGAACCGGTGGCAACGGTGAAAAATAACGATGCTGTTATTTTTTACAACTTCCGTCCAGACCGGGCCATTCAAATTTCCAATACGTTTACGAATAAAGAATTCCCTTCCTTTGATCGCGGACCGAAACATCCTGAAAACTTATATTTCGTATGTCTAACGCATTTTAGTGAAACAGTTGACGGGTATGTTGCTTTTGAACCGACGAATTTAGACAATGTTCTAGGTGAAGTTCTATCTCGTAACGGTTTAAAACAATTGCGAATTGCGGAAACAGAAAAATATCCACATGTTACGTTCTTCTTTAATGGTGGAAAGGAAGATCCATTCCCAGGAGAAGATCGAATTTTAATTGATTCACCAAAAGATGTAGCAACATATGATGAAAAGCCAGAAATGAGTGCCTATGAAGTGACAGATGCCTTAATCAATGCCATCAATGAGGATAAATATGATGCGATCATCTTGAATTTTGCTAATCCAGATATGGTTGGGCATTCAGGTATGTTAGAACCAACCATTAAAGCTGTTGAAGCGGTGGATGAATGTTTAGGTCGAATTGTCGATCGGATTCTAGAAAAAGACGGTGAAGTAATTATTATTGCCGATCATGGTAATGCGGATGAAGTCATTACAGAAGATGGAAAACCGCAAACCGCTCATACAACCAATCCAGTTCCAGTGATTGTAACGCGAAAAGGTATTACATTACGAAAAGATGGTATATTAGGTGATGTGTCACCAACTATGCTTGATTTGTTTGGAATTGAACAACCTAAAGAAATGACAGGAAAATCTTTAATTGTAAAATAAATCTTATGTCATGTAATTAACGATATAAAAACATAAAGGAGAGATATTTTATGCCAACAATTATCGATGTTTATGCACGTGAAGTACTAGATTCCCGTGGTAACCCAACAGTAGAAGTAGAAGTAACAACAGAATCAGGTGCCTTTGGTCGCGCTTTAGTACCAAGTGGTGCATCAACAGGTGAATACGAAGCAGTAGAACTTCGTGATGGTGATAAAAGCCGTTTCTTAGGTAAAGGTGTATTAAAAGCAGTTGAAAACGTTAATGAAGTGATTGCACCAGAAATCATCGGTTTCAACGTGTTAGACCAAGTAGGAATCGATAAAGCAATGATCGAACTTGATGGAACACCAAACAAAGGTAAATTAGGTGCGAACGCTATTTTAGGTGTTTCTATCGCTGTTGCGCGTGCAGCTGCAGATTTACTTGGTGTTGAACTTTATCAATATCTTGGCGGTTTCAATGCAAAACAATTACCAGTTCCAATGATGAACATTTTAAACGGTGGAGCACATGCTGATAGTACTGTTGATATTCAAGAGTTTATGGTAATGCCTGTCGGTGCTGAAAACTTCCGTGAAGCTTTACGCATGGGTGCTGAAATTTTTCATAGCTTAAAATCTGTTTTAAAAGAAAAAGGTTACAACACTGCTGTTGGTGACGAAGGTGGATTCGCACCAAGCCTAAAATCAAATGAAGAAGCACTAGCAACGATTGTTGAAGCTATTGAAAAAGCGGGTTACAAACCTGGTGAAGAAGTTTTACTTGCAATGGATGTAGCTTCTTCTGAACTCTTTAATAAAGAAGACGGAAAATATCACTTCCCAGGTGAAGGTGTGGTTCGTACTTCTGAAGAAATGGTGGCTTTCTATGAAGAGCTTTGTAACAAATATCCAATCGTTTCCATTGAAGATGGATTAGATGAAAACGACTGGGAAGGTCACAAACTGCTTACTGACCGTTTAGGTAAAAAAGTTCAATTAGTAGGTGACGATTTATTCGTTACTAATACTGAAAAATTAGCACAAGGTATTGCACAAGGTGTAGGTAACTCCATCTTAATTAAAGTTAACCAAATCGGTACATTGACAGAAACATTCGATGCGATTGAAATGGCAAAACGTGCAGGATATACTGCCGTTATTTCTCACCGTTCTGGTGAAACTGAAGATACAACGATTGCAGATATCGCTGTTGCGACAAACGCTGGTCAAATTAAAACAGGTGCACCATCTCGTACAGACCGTGTAGCGAAATATAACCAATTACTACGTATTGAAGATCAATTAGCTGATACTGCACAATACTTAGGAAAAAATACGTTCTATAATCTTTCAAAATAAATAGTATGATTTAAATAAGGCAGATCCCACAAGTGTGGGGTCTGTTTTTTGAATCGTAGATTTTTTTATCTTATATATAGTGTTAAATCCCTAGTATTATGATAAACCTGTTCTGTGCCCCAAACTCTTCGAAGTCGACTCCCTCCATAAATGATTCTTCAATTGTTTTGGATAAAATCCCCATGGTAGGTAATACTAAACATGATCATAGTCAACAAGGGGATTACAACGATGATTAATTTTTTTAAGAAAAAGAATAAGCCGACTAAACAAAAGGATAATAAAGGTATTACAAAGGAACCACAAAAAGAAATAAAAAGCCCAAAAACAACAGTAGATTTTCTAAGGGAATCCAATGATTTTAAAGTTGTAGAATATAAAAACAAAAAAACGGGGATTACCTTTCAATTAACTTTTGTGATGTCACTAATAGATGAAAAAATCATGCAAGAAAGTGCAATTTCATATTTATTAGAAGAAAACTTCAGTCAAATTGAAGATCTTCCTCACCTTTTACCGATCAGTGATATGGAGATAACAACGGACCTTTCTCAACTTGAACCAAAGCTTTTAAATGGCTATGTATTATTGACGGTAGAAAATAAAATGGACAAAGTTTGTTTCTTTGCGGCTCAAAAGCATGTGACGAGAGATATAACCATACCGGAAATAGAATTTAGTGTCGTTGGTCCGAAGGAATCTTTTGTAGAAGAGCTTAGTGAAAATTTAAATCTTGTCAGGAAAAAATTACCTATTAAAGAACTGATCATAGAGGAATTTGAAGTTGGACAGCTTTCTAAAACGAAAGTGGCTGTTTTATATCTTGAAGGTATTACTAATGAAGAGGATGTAAATACGATTAAACAACGCATTTCCGATATTGAAATTGATGCGATTTTAGATAGCTCATATATTGGTCAAATCATTAGCGACAGCACTTATTCACTTATTCCGCAAAATTTAGATACGGAACGACCAGATCGGACAATTGCTGGTTTAGTAGAAGGGAAAGTGGTTGTGATCGTTGATGGTTCTCCACATGCTTTATTAGCGCCGACTACGGTTATTGAGTTTTTTAGTTCCTTTGAGGACTATTTCTTGAATTGGATGACTTCTTCGTTTTTTCGACTGCTCCGTGTTTTTGCAGTCGTATTCTCTATATTAATGACACCAATATATGTAGCGATACTGACCTATCATTATGAATTAATTCCTGAAGATTTAATGGGAATTTTATATACATCACGGACGGCCATTCCATTTCCTCCTTTGTTAGAGGCATTGTTCCTTGAACTTACGATTGAGCTTTTGCGGGAAGCAGGAGCGAGACTACCAACGAAAGTCGGACAAACGATCGGTATCGTTGGCGGTATCGTGATTGGTACAGCTAGTGTTGAAGCTGGATTAACAAGTAATGTTTTATTAATTTTAATAGGATTAACCGCTCTTGCTTCTTTCACGACACCAATTTATCGGATGAATAATACGATTCGTATTTACCGTTACCCATTTTTACTGTTAGCCCAGCTATGGGGATTGTTAGGAATTACTTTTGGTGTTTGCTTATTAGTAGCCGAATTATTGCGTACAACATCGCTCGGACGTCCAATCTTGACTCCGTTTTATCCATTGCGTGTAGAGGATTTTAAAGATTCCTTCATACGTTTGCCTTTTAATAGACAATCCAAACGTCCCTATAGCTTAAGAAGCCAAAATAAAAAACGTTTCAGCAAAGATAAAGCAAACGAAAAGAAAGATGTCGATGAATAGGGGGGATTCCTGTGAAGCTGAATGTGCCGGAAAATCGAAAAATAGCCCCCTTCTACATATTTTATATTGTCACATCAGCACAAATTGGTATGGGGGTGTTGGGCTTTCAAAGAATCATTGCAAAAGATGCCGGAGCCGATGGTTGGATATCGGTTATTGTAGGTGGAATTATAATACAAATATTGATGTTTATGATTTACCAAATTTTAAACAAAGTTAATGGCGATTGGTATGACATTCACGCATATATATTTGGAGAAAAATTAAGTAAAGTGTTTTCTTTATTGCTAGTTATATACGCATGCTTCAAGACGATAACAGTTATAAGAGGTTATATTGAAATTGTACAAGTATGGATGTTCCCGGGGTTTAGTTCATTTTGGTTTGGATTAGCCTTTTTGCTTCTAGTAGTTTACGTTATCAATGGTGGATTCCGAACGGTTGTCGGTATAAATGTTTTTTCTATGATCATACTTTTTTTAATCATACCTTTATATTTGTATACAGTCCCTTATGCAAATCCTTCTTTTTTAAGTCCAGTATTTGGCCATTCAGTAGGTGAAATATTTAACGGTGTGAAGGGAATGTCATATTCGTATACGGGATATGAAATTTTGTTATTTGTTTATCCTTTTCTTCAAGAACCCGCAAAATCGAGAAAATGGGCATATTTAGGCTTACTATTTACGACATGTTTCTATTTATATTTAGCTTTATTAACTTTTATGTTTTATCCAGAAGAAGTGCTCGATTCATTAATATGGGCAAGTTTAAATATGTGGAAAATTATTGAAATGCCTTTTGTAGAACGGTTTGATTATATCGGTATCGCGACATGGTTTATCGTATTACTCCCCAACGTTTGTTTATATCTTTGGGTAGCAGGTCAAATGGTTAAAAGAAGTTTTGCTATTCGGCTAAGAACTTCCGTACCAATTATTGCCGGTCTTTGTTTGATCGTCCTTCCTTTATTAGAAAACCGTACACAAGTTCATCATTTCATCAATTTTACCGGCCAAATTGGGATGTATTTAAATGCCATCTATATTCCGTTCATATTTATCTGCGTCTTCATTGCTTGGAAGGTGAAAAATCGTGAGAAAAAAAGTAATTAATTTAATCTTTCTTTTTTGTAGTTGTTTGGTACTCACCGGTTGTGTAGAATCAAGGATTTTAGATGAGTTAACGATGGTTACTGCTATGGGATTTGATATAAATGAGAACGGAGATAAAATTATTGGGACAATCAATGTACCGATTTTTCAGAAAGATGAACCGCCAAGAAATAAAGCCATATCTGGCCAAGCAGAATTGCAGAAATCGATACTTCAAATTATGCAAGAAAGTTCCGCCAATCAAATTGCCATGGGAAGTTTAGAAGTATTGTTATTTGGTAAAGAATTAACGAAGAAAATGGGGATTTTAGATTTAATTGATCCGTTTACAAGAGATCCAACGATTGGAACCGCCATGAAATTGGCAGTTGTAGACGGGGAAGTAAAGGATCTTTTAAATGGTAATTATGGTGTACGTGGAAATGCCTTTTTTATTTCAAACTCAATCGATACCGCTGTAGAACATGGGAATTTACCAATGACGAATTTTCATCGATTTTTGACAGACTTTTACAGCCAAGGTAAATCCCCTTATGTTCCGATCATAAGGAAAGAAAGTGAGAAAGAACTTGAAATAATTGGTGTTGGTTTTTTTAGATATGGAAAGTTAGTGCATCAAATTTCAATGGAGGAAGCTTTTTTTTTCAAATTGTTAGCCGATAAATATAGTAGTGGCTGGCATGATATTGAAATTGATGGACAGAAGGCAGCCATTCAAAATATTCTTTCGAAGCGTGAGTTTCATCTGACTGAAGCTTCCCCTCCTTATGAAGTAACAGTAAAAATTGACCTACATGGTGTTATTAATGAATATACAGGTGATGTGGTTAAAGATAAAACGTTTAAAAAGCTTGAGAAGAAATTTGAAGAAGAAATAAATAAAAGAGGCTTAGAACTAGTTAACAAATTTAAGGAACTCGATATCGATCCGATTGGTTTTGGTAGAGTAATTAAGTCAAAAAATCGAGATTTTGATTATGATAAATGGCGGGATGAATATTATGAGGACTTAAAAGTAAAGATTGATGTAAATGTAGATATTAATGAAATTGGTATTGTTGAATAAGAAGCATTTTGTCCAACACTCGTCTTTCAAGTGAAGGAAAAATTTTTTGTAAATCGCATATCGAAATTGAAAATTAGGATAAAAGAAGTGCACTAGCCATAATTCTGCTGGCATATTGCACTTCTTTTTTAGTTAAGCTTGAGATGAAATAAAGTAATCCCTTTGTGTTAATATGAAATTGTTAACAAACATAAATGGAGTGATCAGTGATGTATTCAAAAATTTTCAAAGAAATTGTTGAAGTTATGCATCATGATTATGCCGGCTATATTGACAAAATCGGGTGGGACAGACCAAACGATTATAAGAAACGAATTCGGAATTTAGAACGGAACAATGCGCTCAATACCACTTTATTCTCTGAGATTGTTAATGATTATTTACTAGATTTTAAAGATCCTCATGTTTATTTAAAAGTAAGTACCGACAAAACCAATCAAGAATATCAAATTGGCTTTAATGTAAGAAGATATGCCAATCGGTTATTTGTTACTAATGTAACAAAGGAAAAACGGTTACAGAGTGGACACGAAATTATTTCAGTCGATTATATCCCTATAGATGTCCTTGTTCATAAACATCGTCGTGAATTGCGAGACGACGGTGCAGAGAGAGAAGACTGGCGACCGATACTAAAGAAATATTATCAATGTGAAGTAAGAACAGCGGATGGTTCTACATTTTCCATGGAATTCAATCAATATGAAAAAAAACTCCATACCCCTCCATATAAAATTGAAAAATATAATGATTCAACGCTTTTATTAACATTCACAGATTTTAAGGATCCGGATGGAATAAAAAAATTATTAAATCATTATATGGAAGATCTTATCCAATACGAAAATTGGATTATTGATATCCGAACAAATTACGGCGGTAGTGATGTTGCTTTCCATTCAATAATTCCGTATTTATTTCCAGAAGGTGAAAACCAAATTGATTTAAGTGAAAAATATGCAATGAAATTTAATTGTACTGAAAAAAATTATGAACGGATTAAACAATCTTTTGAAAAAGAGTTACAAACTATTAAAGATGAAAAAGCAAAACAATCACTTGCAAATTATCTCTATCAATGGGAGGAAAATAAAGGGAAAGGATTTGTTGCATTCAATTCAAATGTGTCGAAGATAATTGAAGGGAAAAAAATGCCGAAACAGGTGGCAGTGTTAATTGATCGTTATTGTAGCAGTTCTGGAGAAGTATTTGCGGATATTTGCAAGCATTCCGATAAAGTGACACTTATCGGTCGGCCGACATACGGAATCAATGGGTATGGAAATATAACATGTGCAGTATGGAATAATCGGTTTGAACTCTATTACCCCACTTCTCGCTTAAATTCCATGGATAAAGGAAAAACTTTACTGGATGTGGCTGTTCATCCGGATGTTTATCTCCCATGGACTCCAGAGCATTTAGAAAGAGATGTTGACTTGCTTGAAGCTGAAAAACAATTATCGAGTAAATAAGTAAAATTGAATAAGATCGTTCCAAAAATTATTGAATTGCTAGAGAGGGGAAAAAGACTAGGTTATGATGAAAATATATGGATTTAAGTTACCTCACTCTATGTTGAAAAGGGAAGGCTAATCGCAACGTTATTATCTCGAGTTGCTCTTGTTATATGTCTTGAAAAATAACGATTTTTTTTAGTGAAGTGTTTTGATGATGTATCACTTTGTTGCGCAGGTAAAAACAGATTGTAAATCCCAGGGTTTTATGTTAAATTTAACTATATGTAGACCGTATGGGAGGTTAAGGTTTTGCAAACACTGTTAATCGTACTTCTAATCATAGATTGCCTTGCACTGGTAGCAGTTGTTTTACTTCAATCAGGGAAAAGTGCTGGACTATCCGGTTCCATTGCTGGAGGAGCGGAACAACTTTTCGGTAAACAAAAAGCACGTGGACTTGATGCCATTCTTCAACGAACTACGGTTGTTTTAAGTATTCTATTCTTTGTTTTAACAATTTTATTGGCATATTTTGTTTAAACGGAACCTGGCCCCCTTGGTCAGGCTTTTCTTATTTATAAAACACTTTTCTTTTGCAAATGTTAAAGGCTTGTCAACAATAGTATTGCTATGAAATGTTAAAGTTTTACAATGAATGGTTGTTTTTGTAAGCTGAAATAAGGGTAATTTTTAATAATATGCAAAAAATACAACTAGTTGTACGTAAAGAGAGGAAGATCGTAATGAAAATTACTCCACCAAAACCATTTACCTTTAAAAAAGGGAAACGTGCGGTTTTATTACTCCATGGTTTTACCGGGAACAGTGCTGATGTAAGGATGCTCGGACGATTTCTAGAAAAGGAAGGCTATACATGTCATGCACCAATCTATCGTGGCCATGGGTTAGAACCTGAACAATTACTGAACTACCGTCCCGATGATTGGTGGCAAGATGTTCAAAAGGCGTATCAAGAATTAAAAGATATGGGACATGATGAGATTGCCGTTGCAGGTCTTTCTTTAGGTGGTATATTCTCGCTTAAATTAGGGTACTCTCTACCCGTTAAAGGGATCGTACCAATGTGTGCTCCGATGTATCTTAAGTCCGATGATGCCTTATATAAAGGTGTATTAGCTTTTGCCCGCGATTACAAGAGAAAAGAGGGGAAATTACCTGAACAAATTGAAAAGGAAATGGATGCCTTTGACTCACCGGAATTAAAAGATCTTTTATTTGCCAATCAGAAGTTACTAGATGAAGTACGAGGCAATATTGATATGATTTATGCTCCTATTTTTGTCGTTCAAGCAAGAAAAGACGAAATGGTCAATATAGAGAGTGCCAATATCATTTATAATAATGTAGAATCAACGGAAAAGTATTTAAAATGGTACGAAGAATCTCACCATGTGATTACAATGGATAAAGAAAGAGACGAATTACATAAAGATGTTCTACAGTTTTTAAATAGCTTAAATTGGAAAGAATAAGGGAAATAATAAATTTAGGAATGGTAATAGAAAGGAGGGGTTTTATGGAACAGCATGAATTAATCGAAAAGCTGTTAGATTACATGAAAGAAGAAGCTTATAAGCCTCTTACCGTAAGTGAGTTGGAAGAAGCAATGGAGATTGAGGATTCCAGCCAATTTAAAGATTTTGTAAAAACCCTTGTATATATGGAAGAAAAAGGGTTAGTTGTTCGGACAAGAAGTAATCGTTACGGACTACCGGAAAAAATGAGTTTAGTTCGCGGAAGGGTATCGGCTCATGCGAAAGGGTATGCCTTTGTTGTACCGGAAGAACCTGGTTATGATGATATTTTTATCCCTCCTGGTGAAACAAATAATGCTCTAAATGGAGATATTGTGTTAGCGAAAGTGACAAAAGAAAGTTCTGGTGCACGCCGAGAAGGAACGATTGTTCGGATTTTAGAACGAGGGGTAAAACAAGTAGTCGGTACATATACAGAAAGTGCAAACTTTGGCTTTGTTATACCAGATGATAAAAAATTTAACGGGGACATTTTTATACCGAAACATGCTTCCAAGGGAGCAGTGGAAGGACATAAAGTAGTTGTAAATATCACAGTTTATCCTGAAGGACGGATGAGCGCTGAAGGAGAAGTTGTACAAATCCTTGGCCACCGTAATGATCCTGGTGTTGATATATTATCCATCATTTATAAACATGGTCTTCCCATTGAGTTTCCTGAAGATGTGATGGAACAAGCACAAAAAGTCCCAGATAAAATCTCAGAAGAAGATATAAAAGGACGTCGCGATTTACGTAACGAAGTATATGTAACGATTGACGGTGCAGATGCAAAGGACCTAGATGATGCGGTATCCGTTACACGTTTGGATAACGGGAACTTTAAATTAGGTGTTTCCATCGCCGATGTAAGTTATTATGTGACAGAAAATAGTCCGATTGATAAAGAAGCCTATGAACGAGGAACGAGTGTTTACTTAGTGGACCGTGTCATTCCAATGATTCCCCATCGGCTTTCCAATGGAATTTGTTCCTTAAATCCTAAAGTTGATCGTCTAACTCTCACATGTGAAATGGAAATTAACGAGCGTGGCGTCGTCGTCAGCCATGAAATATTTGAAAGTGTCATTAAAACGACGGAACGAATGACGTATTTTGATGTCAATAAAATTTTAGTTGATCAAGATGAAGAATTACGAGAGAAATACCATGATCTTGTCCCGATGTTTGAGGATATGGAAGAGTTAGCGGCTATTTTAAGAAAAAAAAGGATGAAACGTGGCGCCATTGACTTCGATTTTAAGGAAGCGAAAGTTTTAGTGGATGATGATGGTCATCCAACAGATGTAGTGATTCGCGAACGTTCGGTGGCAGAACGTTTAATCGAAGAATTTATGTTAGCGGCAAACGAGACCGTTGCTGAGCATTTTCATTGGTTGGAACTACCGTTTATTTATCGAATTCACGAGGATCCTAAAGAAGATAAACTTCAACGATTCTTTGAGTTTATTACAAACTTTGGCTTAATTGTTCGAGGCAAGGCTAATACAGTACATCCGAGGGCATTGCAAGAAATCATTGAAGAGGTTCAAGGGAAGCCAGAAGAGATGGTAGTGAATACTGTCATGCTTCGTTCGATGCAACAAGCAAAATATTATCCAGAAAACTTAGGCCATTTCGGTTTGGCTACAGATTATTATACCCATTTTACTTCGCCAATCAGGCGCTATCCAGACTTAATTGTCCATCGTTTAATACGAACATATATCATTAAAGGGGAAATGGATCCGCAAACGCAGGCAAAATGGAGTGCATTGTTACCTGAAATTGCTCAACATACGTCAAAAATGGAGCGTAGGGCCGTTGATGCGGAAAGGGAAACAGATGAACTGAAGAAAACGGAGTATATGGAAGATAAAATCGGTGAAGAGTTCGATGGCATTATTAGTTCCGTGACGAATTTTGGTATTTTTGTCGAATTACCAAATACAATTGAAGGGCTAGTCCATGTCAGTTATTTAACGGACGACTACTATCATTATGATGAACGTCAATATGCGATGATTGGGGAACGAACAGGTAATGTGTTCCGAATTGGTGATGAAATTACCGTTCGGGTGATTAGTGTTGATAAAGAGGAACGTTCCATTGATTTTGAAATTGTCGGAATGAAAGAAAGACGGAAGCAGGATCGGGAATCACAACCGCGTGTTGTCCATGCACAGCCAAATAAAAAAGGTAAAACAAAAGATCGTTCAGCAGGTGAAAGTAAAAAGTCAAAGAAGAAGAAAAAGTTTTACGAAAATATCCCCAAATCAGTCCGGAAATCAAAAAGAAAATGATTTCGGCAGCCTCTTAATAGAGGCTGTTCTTCTGTTACAACGAAAATAATGAATCCCTTGATCGTTGTGGATTATTGATGCATTGGTGACGTTGTAAAGTAGAAGATTTTTTGGTAAAATATAGAGTCACTGGGGGGGAATTCCATTGCCAAAAGGAAAAGGGAAAATGATCGCACAAAATAAAAAAGCGTATCATGATTATTTTATCGAGGATACGTATGAGGCAGGAATCGTATTACAAGGTACAGAAATAAAATCGATTCGTGCCGGTCGTGTAAATTTACGGGATGCCTTTGCTCGTATTGAAAAGGGTGAAGTGTTTATGTATAACGTTCATATTAGCCCTTATGAGCAGGGAAACCGATATAATCATGATCCGTTACGCCCGCGGAAGCTATTATTACATCGTCGTGAAATCGACAAGCTTATGGGTGAAACGAAGGAAGCGGGCTATTCTTTAATCCCGACAAAAATTTATATTAAAGATGGCTATGCAAAAGTGGAAATTGCATTAGCGAAAGGTAAAAAGAAATACGATAAACGTGAAGCGATGAAGAACAAAGAAGCAAAACGGGAAATTGAACGGGCCTTTAAAGAAAGGCAAAGATTGTAAAACAATCCAAAATATACTACTTGTCATTTGATCTGGAGAGTTGTTATAATATAGTTGTCACTAGGATAAGTGACATAAAAACGAAATAGCAGTTAAGCTAAATTCTATTTTTTCCGAACTACCTATTAACATAATGGGGACGTTACGGATTCGACAGGGGTAGATCGAGCTTAAGCTGCGAGTCGAGTCGGCGAACTCGTAAAAACGCCACGCCAATAATAACTGGCAAATCTAATCAATCTTACGCTTTAGCTGCCTAATTTGGCCTAAGCGGCTCCTCCCTCCATCGCCCGCGTGGTAGGGTCAGGGGTTCATCTGAGCGGGATACGCCGGCTGCCCACCGTCTGAGGGCGAAGGAAGAGACCAATCAGACTAGCATTCACAAAGCCTGTCGATAGGCCGAGTGAATAGTGAAAAGTGAATATATCGACTACGCTCGTAGACGCTTAAGTGGCGATATCTCTGGACGTGGGTTCGACTCCCACCGTCTCCACCAAATACATATTTGGTGGTTTTTTTGTATCTGTGTGACAGGAACCATAAAATTTCCGTTTGGAAACTTTATGGTTTTTTTAATGAAGCTTAATCCATTTCTAATGAATCTTGAAACATTATTTCTTATAGTTTTGATGATTTATATTACCTTTAATTTTTGAATGATGGTATGTCAACACAAAATTGAACAATTTTTTAAGGTACATGTTCAAATTTGATTATTTCATGCAACGACTATAATTTGAATTTTAATAAGGCTTATTCATATTGTTCGCCACCATTGACTTTGCTTTTGTCTGTGTAGTGGAATGACCTTAGGTCAGGTAGAAAAACAGCCTTGAGGGCTTACCTGCTGATAAATTGTAACACAGACAATTCGATTCTAAGTATTCGCTGGCGGGGCCCCGACCCCTTCCATCGTCTACTAAGAATTGGGCGCTACAGTAAATGGCATGCAGCTAACGCTGCGGCTCTGCGATTTATTCTTGAACACTTTACTGAACAGTATTCTTTCCAATTAGATGTCTTTCTTTAAATTCTTTTGGTGTTAAGTAATCTAATGAACCATGTATTCGTATGTTATTAAACCAATTAACGTAATCAAATAGCTCTAGATCAAGCTCTTGTTGACTATCAAACACTTTACCATAAACGAATTCTGTTTTAATAGTTTTGAACGTTGCTCCGGCAACGGCATTATCATAAGGCGTTCCTTTCTCGCATAGAGATCTCTTGATACCGAACGTTTCTAAAGCTTGGTCTATCAAACGGTTTTTAAACTCACTTCCTCGATCAATGTGAAATAATTCGAGGCGATTTAGATTGTTTTTAACTGATGAAAAGGCACGGTGAACTAGCTCAGCGTTCTTTTGAGGACCTGAACTGTAGCCAATAATTTCACGATTATTTAACCAAGATCATTGACAGTTTAATCAATGGAAACACGTCTATTTTAGATTATGATAAATTAAAGGTTGTTCAAGATGGCGTAGTGAAATCGAATTTGTCTGTTTATATTAGTTATTTTAAAAATCAATGTTTCATAGAGAATCACACGACTCCCTTTACAAGCAATGGGTATGAAAATGTTACTCGTTGCTTGTATTTTTTGTTTGCGGAGATTTAAATTATACATTTTTTGGAAAGAATATACATACTGTTATTTCTCTCTTTTTCTAGTAAAATTATACTAAAAGAATTATGACGGGGTGCTTTGTATGGAAAAAATCTATAAAAGTTTAAATACATATCCGAAACGGACGATTTTACTATCAGACTTACAAGACCTATTAGGAAGTTTTTTCAAAGACTATGATGACTTTGCGAATACAATTATATCCCTTGAAAATAACGGTGTTTTACAAATGGTGAAGTCAAAAGGGAGGACAACAAGAACCCCATCACTTGCTTATCAATACCGTATTGATAAAAGTAAGCTATCTGCTCGTTTCCATCAAGAAATTCAACAATATCAGAACGAACTCCATCCAGCGATTAATCTCGATGAATATTATCAAAAGGACCCTACCATATGGCAACATGATCTCCCATATCTTTTAAAAATAAATGACTATTTGCATACGAACGGTTTTCCGAAAGAAGTTGTACCGGCACCGGAGCGAAGTTTTGAACTTGTTCAAGATGAGAAGTGGATTACGGAAAAAGGTGGGAAAGAAATACTTGAGCGGGTTGGTTTATTTGAGCGGTTAAAAATTACCCCCGTTTCTGACCCGTTAATGTTTGCGGTAAATCCCAAAACGATTCACTCCACGACCCAATATCATTTAATCGTTGAAAATAAAACAACGTATCAAGGGCTGCTTCCCGCATTAAAGAAAACCGAATTTTCTACTTTAGTTTACGGGAGTGGTAAAAAAGTTATCCAAAGTATTGAACAATTTTCGGAACAATATCCAGTAGAAGCAGAACATGTCTTTTTTTACTTTGGCGATCTAGACAGGGAAGGAATTTCAATTTGGTATTCATTAACGAAAAAAATTCCCGCTCAACTTGCAATGCCCTTTTATGAAGCATGTTTGGAGAAGCAACCTGTGTACGGAAAGGATTACCAAAAACAATATAAAGAGGCACAAACGACGTTTATCAAGCAATTTTCACCAACACAACAAGCGAAAATTGAAGACGTTTTTTCACAAGGAAAGTATTATCCGCAAGAAATATTAAAGTCTAAAGAATTGCAACAGATTTGGAGGGAAGCTGATTGGAAGAAATTGACGTACAACAATTAATGGACGGGTTTCGTGACCGGGTGCGGAGAATTGCCCTGTTTGATCCGTTATATGATTTAGACCGGAAGCGGGAGACGGATTTAAATGGGACGAGGATTGATATGAAAGGTCTTGGTCTTCTGACCCTTCTCTTTTTCTTTGAGCAAAAATTAATTCGTAATAACAAAATCGGTGTAAAGGAATTGGCTTATTTTTTAAAAGATGCAACGAAACAAGTGTATGTTTTAAAAGATGAGACGTATGAACAACTGGCACGGACCCTTATTCAAACCTTTCGTCCGACAACAGGGAAAAAACGGAGTTATACATTTTTTGATTGGGAAACAAAATCGGAACAGAATATTGAATATTCCATTTTAAAGGCGAACAATTTCGATGCAACTGCCAATGTTCAATATTACACCCTTGATGAAGATGGTCTTGAATTAATTTTTGCCACGAAAGAGTTTTACAGTGAATTTCAACTATCCATTAACCAATTGATTTTGCGGAAGCAACTGGAAAAGGGAGAGTTTAAAGGAGCATTACGTCAAATTAACGAAATGCGCATTGATGTCGAAACGCTTCAGGAACGCATTACAAAATTAAAACATGAGATACAGCGGAGTATTATTTCTGAAGAAACTTTTGAGCGGTATAAAGAGCTACTCGATGATATTTATACAAGATTAGAGAGAGAAGACGAAGAATTTAAGGAATTACGGGATTTTGTAAAAGAAACGAGGGCTCGCTTGTACGCGGAAAACATCCACCAAAAGGAACAGAAGACGTACGGTTATGTGTTAAAAATTAATCGGGAACTAGAAGAAGTTCATTATGAACATACACAACTATTAGATCAAACGCTCCATTTGAAAAATACGACGTTAATTACAGCGCAAGAATCGCTTTATTATACCGGGATGCAATCCTTTAATTTTGACCAAGATATCGTTTCGCGCATTGTTTCAACACCGTTACCGATGGAAGCGATGAAAGGAATTTTACATCCATTTTTAAAAGTGGAAGAAAATGAATTTTGGTCACCACTTACCGTGCTGGCTGAGCAAAATATTGTAGAAGGTCGGGATGAACGGGTAGAATATCATTTCTATGAAGTAGATGATGATGCGAGTGGGGATCCTTATAAATTATGGCTTACAGAAAAGTATAAAGAACTGATGTCTTACTTTTTACAAGCTTATGAGGAAGGCGAGGCAAACTGTTTATCTGATTTTATGACGTATTTAGAGAACAATGATTTAGCTTCAATTTATGAACATCGATACTTTTATGACTTTTGGATTGTGCTCCATCAACGCTCACCGATAACGAATGAGACTGGTGATGAAGAGGATAATAATACGATTTTTGGTGAAGCCTTCGGATTACTTGGTTCGAGAACTTTAAAAGTAATCGAAACATCGTCCATCATTCAAAAAGTAGACCGCTATTCGATAAGTGAAATGATAATTACATTGGAGGAAGATGAGGATGGATTATTCTGAGCAAACGGTCATTCGAGCCTTTCAAATATATACGAAACTAGCGAAAAACGGTGTCGTTGGCCAAGAAGAAGTACAGCTATATAATGCAGATGACCGTGTACGGGCACTTTTAGATTTATTTAGTAAGGAAGTGGATAGTGTCATCATTAAAACGAGTGAACAGTTATTTTTTGTCCCGAAAACGAAACTATCTCCCTTTCATGTTAGTAATGATTGGATAAAGCGGAAGTATTTACGATCAGGGGCAACGAATGCGGATATTTATTTACTCTATTTTTGTACCCTTATTCTTTTTGGTAGTTTTTATGACTCGTATCAAAGTCCTGGACCAACTCGTCAATTTATTGGCCTTGATGATTGGATTCGCTTAATTCAAGAAAGAATCGACCATTTAAAATCCCATGATGAAGAAGAACTTAAAGAATATGAAAAAGAATTTTCCTACAACTGGTCTACAATTATTGAAAAATGGGAAGACATGGATGATATAAAAGAAACGGCGAAACGTCAAACCGGAAATACGATTAGTCGGATGAGTTTTCTTGATACGGTAAAACGATTTTTAATAGACCAAGAACTCGTCCAAGATATCGGCAATAATGAAATTACGTTAACGGAAAAAGCAATGACAATTATTCAACGTTTCTTTATGGAAGTCGAGTTCAATAAAGGGATTTTTGAGTTTATTTATGCCTTTGAAAAGGAGGATACGGATGCCGGCCATTAATAAAATTCGCTTAACAAATGTCGTATATGAAGAAGGGAAAAAACGTTACAACGATGAGGTGTTTTTATTCGACGGTTATAACGGAGCTATTTTACTAGAAAATGGTGGCGGAAAAACGGTTTTCATTCAAACTGTATTACAAGCGGTCATTCCCCATACTGATTTAGCCGACCGGAAAATAAAGAATACATTAGTGTTAGAAAATGCCCCGGCACATATTGCCATTGAATGGTTATTAAATGATAAACCAAGGCGATATCTTGTTACGGCGGTTACATTATTTATGACAAAGGATGGTCTCGATTCTCTCCGCTACGTGTATGAATATGGACCTGGTGATGAACATGGCATTGAAGAAATTCCTTTTGTGCGCCGTGGGAAAGATGGGAATCGTCCGGCTGATCGCGGGGAAATGCAAGATTACTATAGCCATATGAAAGATCGTTTTCCACTCGTTGCACATACCTTTTCTACGATTAAAGATTATCGCAAGTTTATTGAGGAACAATATCATATAATCGTCAATGAATGGGATAGTATTGTGAAGATTAATAGTACAGAAGGTGGCGTAGAAACCTTCTTTGAAAATTGTAAAACGACGACCCAATTATTTGATCGTTTGCTAATTCCGACGGTGGAAGATTCAATTGCAGGCCATAATCCGAATCTATTTGCAGATATGTTTGAAAAACAGCTTGATAGTTTAAAAAGATATAAAAAATTGAAAGAAACAATCGAAGAAAATAAACGGATTCAGGAACAACTAGAAAAATACGTTCAAACCTTTGAAAAATTGCATTTAGCCCGTCAAAACTATGAAAAGTCGAAACAGAAGGCAAAGGGAATTTGGGAAGAAATTCATATTCAAAAATCAGAAGTAACGGCCGCTCAACAAAATCTTGAGGAGCTTTTACAAGGGTGGGAACAAAAGAATAAGCGGTATGAGATAAAACAGGCTTCGTATCAAATTGCCGTTGAACAAGAGAAGTTTGATCGTTTACGTGAGGAATTTGAACAGGTGAATGCGGATTATCATAGTAAAAAGGAAGAACTAGATACGTATAATAAGGAGTTTTTCTCACTAAAATTAGCCCAATGTAAACAAGAATTACGTCAGCATGAAGAAGAAATCACCTATGTGGAAAGTGAAATGGATAAGCTTACAGAAAAAGAAGAACTGCATGACTTGGAAATTCAACTTGAACAAGCGAATCAAGCATTACTCGGTTATTTTTTAAAAACAATGGAAGAAATTCAAGATGAGATCAAAGGTCTGCAATATGAATTAAATCCGATTTTAGATTACATTGAAAAAATACAACAGGAAATCGATTCGAACCGAAAATTAGAACAAATGAAACAACAAGACTTGGCAGGTGTTCGAACGACAATTGAAACGCGAACAGGGGATATGAAAAAGTTGGAACAGTCCCTGCTTGCCAATCCCGAGCAAGAACAAGTGTATATTGAGTTGGAAAAATGGCGGAATCGTTATCATTTTCTAGATGAAGAGATTATTCGACTGGAGTCAGAAAAGAAATCGAAGAATAAAGAAATTATTGAATTAGATCAAAGGATTGAACGTCAAAAAGATGAAAAGAATGATTTGACGAATGAATTGCGGTTAATTGTGACGGCAACAAATCAAATTGAAGCAGAACAAAGTGAAGTGATTAAACAGTTAAGTTCGCTTCGTCCACAATGGTCAACGCTTGATTCGGTTTATGAACATGAACAGTCGATAGAAAACCGATTAATGGAGACCGTGGAAAAATTAAATCGGGAAAAAGAAGAGTACCTGTACAAAGAACGTGTTGCCTATCGGTTAGTTGACGATTATCAAGAACAGGTGACCTTTTTTAGTGATCCAGTCATTGAAAAGCGGATAAAAACTTGGAAAAACCAATTAGATTATTGTGTAACGGGAATTGAATATTTACAAGGTTTAGATGAAAAAGACTATCAAAATAAAGTAGATTATCCGCTATGGGCGGTTACCCTTGTAACAACGAAAAAGTCAAAGCCTACATTACAAAAGAAAATTGAAGAAATTGCGGATCAACTCCGTTTTCCGATACAAATTTTAACAACAGAAGAAGCAGCACTTATTCAAAAAGAAACGAAGCAAGAAGAGTTTGCTTGGATAACACCATCCCATTGGGAGATGGGGCTGAACGATGAGACCTTTGAACAATGGAAACAAGAAATATTGGTGGAAGCGAAAAAGTCGAAAACGGAACGTGTAGCCAAGGAAAATGAGTTGAAACAGTGGGAAAAGGGCTTACACACATTTCGACAGTTTGTTCAAAAGTATCCATATGAAAAAGTAACTGACCTCCACACTAAGCAATCAGAATTAATGAGGGATATTGAAGAGTTGGACCGCCAAATCAATCATTCCATCCAAACTAAAGATGGATTACTTCAGCAAATTGAGCAAATTGAACAAACGGTTAAGCAACATCGGGATGAGATGCAAGGTTTGGAAAGGAAAATTGAGAAGGCGTATGAATATGTGAAGTATCGGCAAGAAGTAGCGGATGCCAAGGCTTCAGAAAAACTTTTATTGGAAGAGATTGCTGAAATTCAAAATAGGGTGAAGCGTCTGGAAACACAGTTGAAGGACTATGCGGAGCAAAAAGAATTTTTAGAAGAAAGAAAGCGGGACCTTGAAGCAGAAATTAGATCAATAGAAAAAAGTGATGAGTATGATGAAGTACGCTCGTTAACGCCAGTCTATACAAACGAAAGTAAAAAAATAATTCAAGATAAAATTCGCACGCTACAATATAAATTACATGAAATAAACACAAGTTATGGAGAATTACAGGTACGTTTGAAAAGTGCACAGGATAATGTCGAACGTTTAACGAGGGAAATGAAAGAGCTGCGTGAAGAAAGCAGTGATTTAGATGAGAATTTAGTTTTTCCAACAGATGGGGAAGAATTAATCCAAAAGCTAAATGTGAAAATTAAAGAAGTGAAGGAAGAGCTTTCTCGATTACAAAGGCAGGTGCAAGAGAAAGCTTCTGCGAGAGACGTTCAAAAGGGGGCATGGCAAAGCAAGGTTCAAAGTTTTGAAGATGTTTATCATGGTGTTGAAATTGTAACATTTACAGATCCATTAGATAAAGTGAAGGTGGATTTACAACAGGAGAAAAAAGCACTTCGAGACGAGAAAAAATATATAGATGAACAAATGCATCAAGTTGAACGAGAACGAAATAGTATTCATGATGCGGAGCGCTTGTTAGAACGATATATTGAAAAACATCATTTCAACGCACCACAAGTTGAAGCGATAAGCTTAAGTGTTGATGAAAAAACAGAGTTTACGTATAATCGGAAAAAATTTGCACGTGTTACCATAAATGAACTTGAAAATCGCAGTCAGCAAGTAGACCATGAAGAAGAACATGTTGGTAAGCAGAAACAAGCTTTTAAACAATTTTGCACGACAATTACAGATTATCGATTACAAAAGATGGCTGAAAATGGTGTGGAATATAAAACAACGTATGAAGATTTACTTGATTTTAAGAAAAATATGATGTTAAACATTGAACGGACAACGAATTATGCCAATGAAAGTATCCGAAGAGAAGATGAAGAATTACAAGCTTATATTAATCGAATTCATGCCCACTTAAAAACGGTAGTCGAAGAATTAAAACATATTCCGAAAAACACGAAAATTAAAGTAGACGGTCAATGGAAAATGATTTATGAATTTAAGATCCCCGAATGGCAGGAAGAAGAAGGTAAACAACGAATTCGTAACCATATTGATTGGATTTTAAAACAATTAGAATCAGACCGTTACTTAAAAGAAGATGATGTTCAAGATGAAGCAAAAATTCGAAAAGATCTAGAAATGTGGCTTCAAACTAAGCAACTTTTACAAATCGTTATGAATAATGAAGCGATGAAAGTAAGTTGTCGTAAAGTAACAAATGAAAATAAAGTGACAACTCGGTCCTACTCTTGGGAACAAAGTAATGTTTGGTCTGGTGGAGAAAAATGGAGTAAAAATATGACGTTATTTTTAGGTCTATTAAATTATGTTGCGGAAAAGAAAACACATCAACAAAAACGGATGAAACATAACCGCGCTGTAATTTTAGACAACCCATTCGGAAAAGCATCCAGTGACCATGTGTTAAATCCGGTATTCTTTGTTGCCGAACAATTAGGTTTCCAAATTATTGCTTTGACTGCTCATGCAGAAGGGAAGTTTTTACAAGACTATTTCCCAATCATATATAGCTGTCGTCTACGTGATTCAAAGGATTCCGAAAAACAAATCATGACGAAGGAAAAATGGTTACATCGTGCGTATTTCCAAGATCATGAACCAGAAACATTAGAACGCTTAGCCGAAACGGAACAGATGACGTTGTTTTAAAAATATAATCAATTAAATTCATCTGAAAGGTTATGTGAGTAAGTCATAACGTATGAAGAAAAGGCTGTCCGAAGGTTAAATGAGAATAAAACCTGTTGGACAGCCATTTTTTTAACTTTATGCAAATACTTTATTATCTCCATCCTCACGTTTATCTGGATACATTAAACTTACAATTATACCAACGATTAAACATAGGAAGAATGTTCCGGCTTTCGCTGAAACGATTGCTTCTAACGGTGACAATGTCCAAATGATTGCACTGAAAAATCCTGTAATAATTGTGGCAATCACACCAACGCCTGATGTTTTTTTCCAGAAGAAGGTTAAAAGAACAACGACAGAGAACGTATTCCCCATTCCTGCCCATGCAAAGCTGACAACCCCACCAACGAAAGATTCAGATAGTAAAGAAATCATAATACCTAATAGCCCAGCAATAATTGTTGTAATCCGAGAGAGCCTTACAATCTTACGTTCACTCATCTTAATACCGAAAGTCCGGTGAACCATATCCTCACTGACAGAGGTAGTTGGGACAGCGTTTTTCAAAAAGGAAGATTTAGATGAATATTTACGCCTTTTACAAGAAGCAAAAGAGCGCGATCACCGTAAGCTTGGAAAAGAACTTGTTTATTTATGACATCACAAAAAGTTGGACAAGGATTGCCACTTTGGCTTCCAAAAGGTGCGACGATTCGCCGAACAATTGAACGTTATATCGTCGATAAAGAGCTATCCCTCGGTTATCAGCACGTATATACACCGGTGCTTGGTAGCGTAGAGTTATATAAAACGTCTGGACATTGGGATCACTATAAAGATGGCATGTTCCCGCCAATGGAAAATTATTCGCTATGCAGCGGCAATTGGACGAACGAATTGAGACGGAGCGCGGATTGCGCGGTGAACGTTTAGTTGAACGGAAATTGTTAGCTCTTCTTGTTGAAATCGGGGAACTTGCGAATGATACGCGTTGCTTCAAGTTTTGGAGTTCGAAGCCACCAGCAGCAGTCGAAACGATTTTAGAAGAATATGTTGACGGTCTTCACTTTATTTTATCGCTCGGGCTCGACCTTTCTTTACATGAGGGTGTACAATGGCCAAACGTACAAGAAAGCCAATCGCTTGTTGATCAATTTTTACGCGTATTTGAGGCGGTTCACGCGTTTCGTGGACAGCTAAATGAAGAAGCATACAATCAACTAGTGTATGCGTACGCTCAGCTTGCTCATGCGCTTCAGTTTACTGCTGAACAAATCGAACGAGCGTATGTCGCGAAAAACGAAGTAAATCATGAACGACAAAGCCACAATTATTAACAACTGTCGAAATGTTTAGTATAATGAATGTTGTACATAGAGAGGAGTGACAGATGTGAAAAAGCTCGATGAAACGTTAACGATGTTGAAAGCGTTAACGGATGCAAAAGGCGTTCCAGGAAATGAACGAGAAGTGCGCGAAGTGATGAGATCGTATATCGCTCCGTATGCGGATGAAGTGACGACGGATCGTCTCGGCAGCTTAATTGCAAAGAAAGTAGGAAAAGAGAACGGTCCGAAAGTGATGATTGCAGGTCATTTAGATGAAGTTGGTTTTATGGTGACGCAAATTGATGAAAAAGGCTTTATTCGTTTCCAACCGCTTGGCGGCTGGTGGGGCCAAGTCATGCTCGCTCAACGTGTGACGATTGTGACGAAAGAAGGCGACATTACAGGTGTTATCGGGTCGAAACCGCCGCACATTTTACCTGCTGAAGCAAGAAGAAAGCCTGTTGAAATAAAAGATATGTTTATTGACATCGGGGCTTCTAGCCGAGATGAAGCGATCGAATGGGGCGTGCGCCCGGGCGATGCAATCGTGCCGTATTTTGAATTTACGGTGATGAACAATGAAAAAATGTTGCTTGCGAAAGCATGGGATAACCGCATCGGTTGCGCTGTTGCTATCGATGTGTTGAAACAATTAAAAGATGTGGAGCATCCAAACGTCGTGTATGGCGTTGGTACAGTGCAAGAAGAAGTGGGCTTGCGCGGTGCGCGAACATCTGCTTTTGCGATCGAACCAGATATTGCATTTGCGGTTGATGTTGGCATTGCTGGTGATACACCAGGTGTATCAGAAAAAGATGCGATGGGAAAACTCGGAGGTGGACCGCATATCGTTTTATACGATGCAACGCTCGTTTCTCACAAAGGATTGCGAGAATTTGTCGTTAACGTTGCGGAGGAAATGAACATCCCGTACCGCTTTGACGCGATGCCAGGCGGTGGAACAGACGCTGGTGCGATCCATATGACGATGCGCGGCGTTCCAGCGCTCATCATTTCCATCCCAACGCGCTACATTCACTCTCACGCTGCCCTTCTTCACCGCGATGACTACGAACAAACAGTAAAACTACTAGTCGAAGTCATTAAGCGTCTCGATGAAGAAAAAGTGAAAGAAATTACGTTTGATTAACAGGAGCCGACTCGAACAGAGTCGGTTTTTTCTCTTTTTTCATAAAATTTTTATTGACTAAAATAAAAAAAATTACTAAAATTTTTACTAGTAAGCGAAAACGCTTACTAAAATAAAACTTAGTTCGGTAGTGTCAAAAGTTCTATGAAAAAACGGTCGAGATAAGAATTTTCTTCCGTAAAGTTGTGGAAAGGCTCCGCCATTTGCCCTTGACAAACACGCCAATGGTTTATGTCAGGTGTAACAAGGGCGAAGGGAACAAAATTTAGGCATAACAAATACGCCCTTGTTTTCCGAAAATTTTAAACCATTGGCTGTTTGGTTTGTCAAGGGTTCGCTTCGCCAAACGGCTTATTTTGAGCTTCACATCTATAAGGGCTCAGCTAAAGCAAAATTTAGGCGGTTCGTTTTTCTTGAATCCATTGTTGGGCTAAATCAATCAATTTTGTCCAGCGTGCTGGCATCGTGGGAAGTCCGAGTAATTCTGGATTCACTACCGGGACATTTCCTTCTAAGCTTGCATGAGGACGTAAAAAGTTAAGGTAAGCTACAAAGAGCGTGACATACGATACGGAGCCTTTTTCAGAACCGAAGCCATGTGTCGAGCGATAATTACCTTTAAAGGTTCGATTCAGTCTCTCAATAATTTGTTTTAAGTGCCTAAATTCCGTTGATACTGGGTCTTCGTTCGTAAGACCAATCACTTGTTTCACATCAAATGAGATACCGTGCTGAGCGAAGAAATGTTGAGCTAGAAGATAGATTGGATTTCCGTCTACTACAAAGGTAAGGTTCTCAGGAACCTCTTTCATCTTTAGTAAGACTTCGTCTATGGCACGAATGGCTGACAAGGTATCTCGATTAGGCGACACCGGATAAGAAAGAATAATCTTTTTCACGGCATCAAAGAAGAAGAACAAGTAATGCCAGCGCCCATTTACTCTGATGTAAGTTTCGTCTCCGCAGAATTGGTCAGAAAGTTCGTAAGGGTAGTGATCTACGTAAGGTTTAAGCAAAATAGCCACGCTGTTTCCGTAATTCAGTATCGTCTGACGGGAAATAGATACACCATGGACATCCTGCATGATGGCAGCTGTTCTACGGGCTGAAAGCCCATAATTAACATGGTAGGTTAATATCAAACCTAATGTATGTGGCGACGCATAAATCTTAGACAAATCGACTACTGGTAACTCCGGTGATTCCTTAGATAACGGCTTAAAATCAATGTGAAATTGTCTGAAGATGTACCTTAATTTAAAGGCTTGTGGATTCTTTTTAAACTGTTTTTTCTCTTTTGATGACATCCCATTCAGTTTCTTTTGATAATAGGGACAGCCGTTGTTTTTACACTTAAACACGTGAAAGTCTTTTCTTTCTTTGATCTTTTCAAGTGTCTTGGAACAATGAGGACACTTGAGAATCGCCTCTTTTGAAAAACGATTTTTATCACTGAAAAGACAAGAGCACACCTTACATTGATACTGCCCTTTGGCATAAAGATATTCTGATGGAGCACCACACTTTGGACAGATCATGGATTTAGGTACTGAGACTTTCGTGTTCTTTCGTCTCTGAACAGGTTTCAATGGTTTCCCGTTCTTTTCAAAATGCTCAGCGAGCAGAATTTTATAATCAAGTTTTTCAGGGACTTCAACAATCGGAAGATTGTCTACCTGAAGTTTTCGATAAGGCATATTAACTGGTTGTTCATTAAGTTTAGGCTTTTCAAACATGTTTTTTCCGATAAGTAGAGTAAGTAATGTTCGAATGATCTGTTCTAAATAGTTTATATAAGTTAATAAATAGGTTATAATTTGAGGGTACAAGATTGTCACTTCCTGTTTTAGGTTTTGAGTTGTAGTAACCTCAAATTAACCTTAAAATCCAGGGGGTGGCAATTTTTTTGCTTGTAAAGCCCTCTATCAAGGTATTTTATAACCTATTTAATATAAAATTTTTGACAATACGTTTGAAATGAAGGGAGGGATACAAATGGAAAAACAAGAACAAACCTTTGTAAGCAAAATTTCTGAAGAAGAATTAAAGAAATTAGCAGGCGGTTACACAGAGGTTAGCCCTCAAAGTACGATTGTTTGCGTTAGCTTAAGAATATGCAATTGGAGCTTAAGATTTTGTCCTAGTTTCAAAGTAAAATGTCCGATGTAGCAATTGCTATTTTTGGCCAATCCAAAGAGTTGAAGTAACTCTTTGGGTTGGTTAGTTGATTTTTTTAAGGAGGGTTGGTAATAAATGAACGAAATAGTAGAAAATAACCTCATGGAAATAATTAAAAATAAATTATTATATCCCTCTGAAAAGAAAAAGGAGATAGAAAATAATGTTCCAATAAATGAATTACTTTTTCAAAAAAAAACTAATAAATGGATAGATTTATTTTACCAATATTTAAATGTTTGTAAAAATAATATAGAAGTAGATCAATTGTATTCAAACGAAGAAAATTTATCAAATCCTTTTTCTTCTTTTTTTAAAGAATTTTTAGAAATAGCATCAAGATATTTGGATTCTAGTCTAAAAAGTCAAGTTAATAATTATGATGATTTATCTAGGATATGTAACTTAACTAGTATTAAAAATGATATTATGAAATTTATTCATGAAAATTTGGTTTATGTAAGTATTAGAACCCTTATTCAAGATTTAAATGAAGAAAGAGAGAAAGGTAATCTAATTGGGGATACGCCGAAGGAGAGATATAATTTTTATGTGGATCAAATATTATCATCTCCAGACAAAAAGTTTGAACTCATTAAAAAATACCCTGTTTTAGTAAGAATTTTAATTGAATTTATTTTAAATAAAATTGATAGTATTGTAGAATCAATTTATCGTTTTTTAAAGGATAGAAGTGAACTTGTACATATATTCCATTTATCAGATGATGATATATTAACCTCTTTAACTTTACAATCAGGAGATTCTCATAATAATGGAAGGAGTGTGATTATTTTTCAGTTTTCTTCGAAAAAAAAAATAGTTTATAAGCCTAGGTCTCTATCTATCGATTTGCACTTTCAGCAATTTTTAGAATGGATAAATGGTAAGAAACCTTCTTTGCAATTAAAAACAATAACAATTTTAAATAAGGATCAATATGGATGGCAGGAATTTGTTGAATACAAGCCTTGCTCTTCTAATAATGAATTATCTCGTTTTTATGAACGGCAAGGTAATTATATTGCTATCCTTTACATATTGAACGCTACAGATTTCCATTTTGAGAATTTAATTGCAAACGGAGAGCATCCGGTGTTAATTGATCTTGAAGGATTAGTGCAGAACACTGTTAAATTACCTCGAAAAGCATCTTCCGCCTATGATATTGCATTTAGTAAATTAACTGATTCAGTCTTATCAACAGGTATGCTTCCGGCAACATTCATGCAAGCAAATATTTATGATTTCGATTTAAGTGGTTTAGGAGGAGATGAAGGACAGCCGACTGGTCTTGAAACGTTTACAATTGAAAACCCTCTAACTGATGAAATGAGGGTAATTAAAGTTCCAGCATTTTCACAAAGTAGTAAAAATAAACCTTATCTAAAAGAAGAAAAAGAAATAGCAGTTACAGACTATTCCTCCGAAATCATCAAAGGATTCAGAGAAATGTACACGTTATTGCTCCATAATAAAAAAGAACTATTATCGCAAAATGGTCCAATATATTTATTTAAAGGCGACAAAGTAAGGATAATTTTAAGAAGTACACAGGTATACTCAACATTTTTAGATTCGAGTTTTCATCCGGATTATCTAAAAGATGGTTATGAAAGAGAGCGTCTTATAAATTTCTTATGGATTGGTAAAGAAAATCATCCTGAATACCAAGATGCAATAATGTATGAATGTAGAGATATATTGAATGGTGACATACCATATTTCTATTGCTATACTGATTCGAGCGACTTATATCATCCAATTGGAATAGTCAAGCATAATTTTTTTTATGAATCCAGTTTTAACAGTTTGCTTGAAAAAGTAAAAATGATAAATGAAGAAGATTTGAATTTTCAAATAGAGATTTTAACGAATTCGCTATTAGCGCAATACTCAAATAAAACTCATAGTCATGCAAATGTTTCAAATAGAGTTTATAATCTTGATAAAATATCTGGCAATTTCCGACGGGAAAGTTTTTTGGAAGTTTCCGAAAAAATCGCTGACAACATTAAAGAAAATGCGATATTTGGAAAAGAGAATGATGTTACATGGCTGGGGTTAAATTTGACCATTGAGGATAAATGGACATTTAAACCCCTTGACTTTGATTTGTATGATGGCGTGCTTGGAATAGGTTTGTTCTATGCCAACTTATATAATTTAAATAAGAGAAAAGAATACAAAATTTTAGCTGAAAAAACTGTACAAACAGCTTTGAATTATCTGGAATATTACCCAGCAAAATTACCGTTATCTGCTTTTTATGGTTATGGTGCCTATGCATATGTATTAGGGAATTTTTCAATTATTTTTAATAATTCCGAGTATCTTACTTATGTAAAAAAAGTTTTAAATAAGGCAGCAAATACGATTGAAGATGATCAATTATTGGACTTTCTAGGAGGGGCAGCAGGGTTAATTATAGTGTGCATTCATCTTTATAAAAAAACAGGCGAACAATATTTATTAGACATTGCAAATAAGTGTGGAGAGTTATTGTTAAGAAAAAAAGAAAAACAAGCAATGGGGATTGGATGGCGGCCTAATCAAGTTAATAAACCTTTAGCTGGACTTGCACATGGATCTTCAGGATTTACTTGGGCGCTAATGGCACTCTATAAGTTTACTAAAAATTATAATTACAAGGAAACATTTTTACAATCTTTTGAGTATGAAAAATCTCTATTTAATAAAAAGGAAGAAAATTGGTTAGTTTTGAGTGATGATGGAGATTATTATGGTAATTCGATGTGGTGCCATGGAGCTGCTGGCATTGGAATGAGCAGAATTATGATGAGTGAATATTATAATAGCCATGATTTAAAAAATGATATTGAAATTGCAATTAGGCAAACATTAAAAAGTGGTTTCGGGGGTACCCATTGTCTATGTCATGGGGATTTAGGTAATTTAGATTTGTTCCTATTAGCATCTAGCAAGTTCAAAAATGAAGAAATGAAAGAGACGGCATTAAAAATCGGAGAATATATTGCTTCAGATATAACATATGGAAACTTAAAGTATGGAACTCCCTCCGGTACAAAAAATCTGGGCTTAATGCTTGGACAAGCAGGAATAGGTTATGGTTTTTTAAGGCTTGCTTACCCGGAAATTGTTCCATCAGTTTTAACTCTTCAGTTAAATCATTAATAGGAGGAATTATATGGAGGAATATATTAATGAAAACAAAAAGAAGAGTACCGCTTAAAAGACAAATTGCACAAACTGATTGTGCCTTTTGTTGCTTGTCGATGATTGTTGCTTATTATAAGAGCTATGTCAGCTTTCATGAATTACAAGAGAGAATGGGTGGCGGTCGTGATGGAGTTTCGTTGCATGCCCTTTCCGAAATAGCTTCCAATATTGGGTTTAACACACAAGTTTACAAAAGAAAAGATTTATTTGAAGTTGATTCGCCAGTGATTGTTTATTGGGATCACTTTCATTATGTGGTATTAGAGAAAATAAATAAAAGGGGATACCATGTGTTGGATCCTGCTATTGGTCGATGCATTTATTCTAAAGAGGAGTTTCATAAACATTTCACAGGTTATTATTTGGAATTAAAACCCAACAATAATTTTAAAAGGAAGAAACCGAACAATGTTTGGCTACCATATCTAAAAATAGCCTTTGAGAAACCTAAATTATTATTTTCAGTATTAATTGGGTCAATGTTTATTCAATTACTGACTATAATAATGCCTTTACTTACAAAATTTGCAATAGATGAGATTGTTGGCTTAAATCATTACGAGTTTTTTTACAATTTTCTTCTCAGTATTATTTTTCTGGTTTTAATTAATGGAGTAATCCATTTTTTACGCGGCCGTTTTTTAGCCAATTTAAGGGTTCATCTTGATTGGAAATTAATGAGCAGGTTCTTTAAACATTTAATTAATTTACCTTTTCAGTACTTTCAAATGAGATCATTTGGAGATATACTATACAGGGCAAATGCCCATATAATGATACGTGAACTTTTTTCTCAACAGACCATCATGAGTTTTTTAGATTCTACTTTAATTCTTATCATACTTGGATATATGGCAATAAATTCACCTTGGTTAACAGGATGGGTAATTTTATTTGGGTTATTGAATGTATTATTATTAACCTTAACACAAAATGCGATTAAGCAGCGCTCCGAAGAGGAATTATCTGAACAAGCTAAATTTCAAGATGCACAAGTTGAAACATTATATGGTATTTTTGGAATCAAAATGGCCGGTGTAGAACGACAAGTTTTTAATCAGTGGGAGCGCTTGTTAAAAAATCTATTAAGTGCATTTAAGAAAAAAGAATATTATTCTAATAAAATAAATGCTTGCATAGTGAGTTTGGAGCTGGCTGCTCCTTTAATAATTTTAGCTTTATCATTACACCAAGTTCAACTTGGAAACATTACTGTTGGGACAATGGTGGCATTCTATTCATTAACAGGGACTTTTTTCGGACTGGTATCTTCTTTAGTTGATACAGTACAAAGCATGATAATGATGGACACTTATTTACATAGGATAAATGATGTAATGGAAGCTCCAACAGAAAAAATACCGGAGAAAGCTATAAAACTAGAAAAACTTTCAGGCAATATTAGACTAGAAAATGTTAGCTTTTCTTATACAAAATATAGTCGCCCCGTACTTAAAAATATCAGTCTTGAAATAAAAGCAGGGCAAAAAGTTGCGATTGTTGGACCATCAGGATCAGGTAAAAGTACACTGGCCCGGATGTTATTAGGTTTATATGAACCAAATGTAGGTGAAATATTTTATGATAATGTTAATTTAAAAGATATAGATAAGCAGTGGTTACGGAGAAAAATTGGAGTTGTCCCTCCAGATGCCACTCTTTTTAACAAATCCATTCTTCACAATATTTCAGTTTACGAGGAAAATCCTTCTATGGATGATGTAATTGAAGCTGCGAAAATTGCCCAAATACATGACGAAATAATGGCTATGCCAATGGGTTACTACACACCTGTCTCTGAAATGTCGATGAATATATCAGGTGGCCAAAAACAAAGAATTATGTTAGCAAGAGCCATTCTACAAAAACCTGCTATTTTGATATTAGATGAGGCAACAAGTTCATTGGATAATATTAATGAGAAAAATATTGATAAACATTTAAATGAAATGAATTGTACTCGTATTATAATAGCGCACCGTTTAAGCACAATTAAAGATGCGGATTGCATTATTGTTCTGAATGATGGAAAAATAGTTGAATCGGGGACTCACTACGAGTTAATGAAAAAGAAAGGCTTCTATTACAATCTTTATTATTCAAAGAGTAATAATGAGGAATTAGACGCCGTTTTGGAAGGTGAAATTTAAATGACTACTTTATTTGTAAACGAAGTCAAAAATCAAAGTATCGATATAGGGGATATGGACCGCTATCATTTTGAGTTTCTTCAGCCGATTTTGGAACATAAACGCTTTGTCTTCCTTGGGGAGAGCAGCCATTGCGTCAAAGAATACAGTCTAGCAAAAGTAAGCCTGATTAAATATCTTCATGAAGAATTGGGGTTTCATGTACTTGCCTTTGAAAGCGAATTGGGGCCATGTATGATCGGCGATTATCTGTCTGATCAACTTGATTCTAAACGTTTTATGGCGGGTACCATTGGGCGTGTGTGGCAAAATGAATTTGTCCTTGGATTATTTGACTATATGAAAAAAATGAAGCAGGAGCGGCCGCTGTATTTTACTGGTGTGGATGTTTATCAAGGAAAAAAGGAGAATTTGTTTTCGGAATTCCTCGAGTCTTATTTAACGGGTACGACCAAACAGAAGTTTGTCGATTTTGAAAAGCGGGCGATCGAGGTTTTGATTGCAGCCGATAAACGGAAAATCAAGCGTTCAATGCGCCAAAATATAAGGGAAGAGATGGAAAGTAAGGGCATGGAATTGATTGAGGAACTCAAACAGCATTGTTTTCCGGACAGCAAGATTTATAAAATTGTCCTCCGTACGATGGAAAATAGAGTAAATTACTTGAAAGCAACTTTAGAAAAAAGTTTCTCGAAACTTTTTGAGTATCGGGATGCATTAATGGCAAAAAACCTAGAATTTTTAGCACAGGAAATATACCCAAATGAAAAATTTATCATTTGGGCACATAACATGCATATTAGCAAAAATACTTCCGCCAAGCGCCTGTCTGCCTATAAATCGTTTGTGGAAAACCTCTCCCAAACGATTAAGGAGAAAAGTTTTGTATTGGGGTTGTATGCAAAGGAAGGCAAAATGTTGGATTATACAGGTAAGGAATATCCAATAAAAAAAATGAATAAAAAACATTTGGAAAGCCTTCTTGACCATTCCCCTTATCAAAATAGTTTTATTCAGTGCAATGGAAACTGGGCACAGAAAAAGTGGCGGGCCTATGAGGGCGGAGGAATGCCTACTTCCTTTGTACCTGCACAACAATATGATGGGATTTTATTTTTTAAATATGTTTCCCCAGCTTACTTTGACGTTTCTGAGAAGGTTTGAGTCAAGTATTTATAGGCAGTTTTTTTAACACCTTAAATTTGAAAGCGGATTCAAACCCTTAGGATACTCTCTTGGTAAGAATTTTGCCTTTTTTAAAAGCCAGACAACTCTTTTAATGCTTTGTAAACTGGTATGTTAGCTTTTCTTTTTAGATATAGAACATTGTCTCTAGTGGCTTCACCAATTGTGCTCGTAACTTTTTCTTTATAGTATCTTGGTGGGTTCTTTTCCACCTTTGTTTCAGTCCATTTTTCGATCCTGCCAAATAGTGTTTTTAAGGTCAATTTATCCAAGTAAGCTACCAAACCAGTGAACATGGCACTTACACCTTTATCCACCCAACTACGGCCATTTTTAAGTCTTTTGGCAAATACACTCATGGTTCCTTCTGCACTACCCATCGGACGCATTCCTGTTGTATCTATACCCTGTTCTTTAAGCCAGTTACGATAATCTCCCAAGGCTTCTGGATATTTCTCTAATTGGCGAATAAATGCTTCTAGACGTTCCTCTTGCTCATCATCCTCTAGCGTTCCGATTGCACTGTTAAGCTCTGTAAGCAATTTCTCATAATCATATGATGCAAGCGCCTTACGAATTGGACGATAACGTGGGTGATGACGGAACAAACTTCGAATCTCCCGTGCCACATGGAAACGATCAAGCGAAAAGAATGCACGATCTTTGAAATAGTCACGACAAGTTGTAATCCAATTTGCACCATCTCCATTTATTACCAACTTATGAATGGTTGGATCATATTCAAAGTTTTCGATGAGAAAGTCCTCAAACGCCTCCCAAAATGGCTGGTTCCCTTCATGTACGAAATGGCGTTTATTCTTCAGTCTTACTCGTTTCCCATTGACTTCCCAGCCTTGATGAACTGCGGCTATTTTCTCTTCTTTTCCCTTTTTTCGTTTACCTTGACGTTTTACAAACAAACCATCGACCTCTACAAATAATACAGGTTGATGTACATGCTCACGCTTTTTTGGAATACTCGAAACTTGTAATAAGTGTTGACGGATTGCCTCATGACTAATAACCCGATAGCCTAAAAGGGTTTCTAACGTACTGGCTGCTTTTCGATAGGAAGGTCCCTGAACAGCTAATTCAATAGCTACCTCCTCAATCAATGGGCTAAAAGAACCTGCATCCTCAAACTCTAAATAACGATCAAGGAGAAAAACATATTCCCCTGTCTCCCGGTCACGGTAATAATTACGATTTAATTCAATCTCTCCGAAGAGACTAGTTATATGATATTTTCTTTTATCAATGAGTCGATAGCGTTTTTTATCTCGTTCTTCTGCAATCTGTTGATCCATATCCTCCAAAATATTTTTCATAACGCTGGAGAAGGTATCTTGTAATTGCCTCCAAACCATTTGCTCAATTTCTTTTAAATTTGGATATTTTGTGATATTCTTTTCCATGAGGGATACTCCTTTCTCGGTAATGGTTGTTTTGGTCGACTATCATTCTACCAAGGAGTACCCTCTTTTTCATTATATCTGCTTTTTTCCTACCGCGCTTCCGCTTGCTTGCCCCTTCATTTAGTGAACTCACTACGTTCGTTCACTAAATGAAGGGGATAAAATTTATTCCGCCCACAATAATTTTACTCATACCCATTAAGTCTGACATAATCATCACCCTTATAAAGCAACATATTTAACTAATCCTTTTAGCTTTATGAATTGAAAAATTTAAAATTTCCAATATTTGCAATTTCATTTTAACACAAGTGAATCAATATAATTCCACTAAATTTCATCAAACTACTTGGAAATAAAAAACGCTCTGTACAACGACAAATACATATAGATAAAAAAAGAAGAAAGGGAAAAAAGCCCCTTTCTGCACAAAAAAACATTTCAATTAACATTTTCCTTACTAATATACCACAAAACATGGTAAAAAAGGAAGATGTTTTTTCAATATATTCTCTACGTTGGCAAATTGAAATATTGTTTAAAACATGGAAATCGTTATTTGGAATCCATGAGGTAAAAAATATTAAAAAGGAACGATTTGAATGCCACTTATATGGGACGCTAATTCAACTACTTTTGTGTTCTACACTTGCCTTTCAGTGTCGCAGAATGCTTTATATGAAACATCAGATGGAAACGAGTGAATATAAATCGATTAGTATCGTGAAAGAATTTTTACCTTTATTTAAAGAGATTATATTTAATAGGGGCATTATTATAAAAGTGTGTAAATTAATCTATCATAGTATAAAACTAAATGGAAAGAAATGCCGAAGGCAACAGAATAGTACAGTATTTGATATCTTAGAAACTGCTTATAAGAATTATATAGCCAAAGCTAATTAAGTTCTAATAACTTAAAATTTCAGAAAAGTCTCCAGGTGGAGGCTTATTTGTCGTGGAATAAATTCTTAATAACTCATGATTTTCTTAAAATAACGGAAAAAGTGAGTGAAGTTCATCCACTCACTTTTCGTAAACTTGATGGCTATGGTTCTGTACCCCATGTTTTACGCTGCTATTCGGCACATTTTTTCGTATTCATCCGGTGTCAAATAACCAATGCTTCCATGAATTCGTTTGCGATTATACCAACCTTCGATGAATTGAAATA